>JBIOVC010000524.1:0-4274 GCA_044867545.1 Hyphomicrobiaceae bacterium
CTGGCGGTGGCCCTGACGGGGCTCGGGGTGGCGTCGGCCCTCGCTCTCTCTGCATCCGAGTTCGTGCCAGCAGCGCGGATCATGCTCATCACGTACCTGCCTTTGATGCTGGCCGAGGCGGCGATCACCGCTTTCGCGGTCGCGTTCCTGAAGCGTGTAAAGCCCGAGATGCTGGCCGGCGCGGAACTCGGAGCGACGTGATGCGCGCGCCCGTCGTGGCCGCGGTTTTCGCGGCGATGGTCCTGTGGCCGGTCGCAGCGGATGCCCATCGGTTGAAGCTGTTCGCCACGGTGGAGGACGGCACGGTCAGCGGCTACGCGTTCTTCATCGGCGGGGGCAGGCCTGAAGGTGCGGCGCTCGTCATTCGCGATGCTCGAGGGCAGGAGCTCTTTCGCGGGACGACAGATGCGGCGGGTGCGTTCTCCTGGCGGCCGCCGCAAGCATCCGACCTCACGCTGCTGGTCGATGCGGGTGACGGCCATGTGGCGGAGGCTGCGATCATCGAGGGCCGGTTCTCCATCGTCGAAGGCAGTGCTCCTGCTGCGACTACTGTAGATGGCGACGAGGCTGCGAGCCGCGCGTCGCCGGCCGATACGAAGGCCCTGGCGGAGATGATCGACCGATCGGTCGACCGGGCGGTGTCGCGGCAGGTGCGTCCGCTGCTCGATGCCTACGCTGCCGCCGAAGGCCGCGTGCGGTTCAACGACGTCGCGGGCGGCATCGGCATGATCATCGGGCTTGCCGGAGCGGCGCTGTGGGCGCTGGGGCGGCGACGGGGAGGTCGCTCGTGAACGCGCTGCAGGCGCTTGGCAGCACGGACGAGGGGATTGTCGCGCGGCTCGATGCGCGCACGCGGCTGCTCGGCGCGCTGGTCCTGGTGATGACCGTCGTCGCGCTCAATAGTGTTCCGGCGGTACTGGCCGCGCTCGGCGTGGCGCTCGTCCTTGTGTGGCTCGCCGGGCTGCCGATGTCCGATCTCCGGCACCGGCTTCTGCACGTCGAGGCGTTCATGATCGGGCTGCTCGTGCTGCTGCCGTTCACGGTGCCCGGACGGCCGTTGTGGGGATTCGGACCGCTGACGGCGAGCGAGGAGGGTGTGTCCCGCGCGCTGATGGTAGTGCTCAAGGTCAATGCCTCGGTGCTTGTGGTTTTCGCGCTGCTGGCGCCGGTCGAGCCGGTGCGGCTCGGGCATGCGATGGCCCGGCTCGGGGTGCCGCAGAAGCTCGTGCATCTCTTCCTGTTCGCCGTCCGCTATCTCCATGTGCTCCGCGCCGAGACCGGCCGGCTCATCGATGCGATGCGGGTCAGGGCATTCGTGCCGCGCTCGAGCCGGCACGGCTGGCGCACGCTCGGCAACCTCATCGGCATGATGGTCGTACGCAGCGTCGAGCGCGCCGAACGGGTGAGCGAGGCAATGCGCTGCCGGGGATTTGCCGGGCGGCTGCCGCTGCTGGCGACCGAGAGTGCCGCCCGCGCGGATTATCTGTTCGGCGGGGCCATCCTGCTGATCGCGGCCTGCCTCATCTTTGCGGATCGCCTGATATGAGCGCGCTTCTTGCTCTCGACGACGTGACCGTTGCACGGTCGGGGCGTACGGTTCTCGACCGGGTGTCGCTGACGGTTCACAAAGGTGAGCGGCTCGCCCTGATCGGGGCGAATGGCGCCGGCAAGACGACGCTGCTCCGCACTCTGGTCGGCCTCGAACCTCCGCAGTCGGGAAAAGTCATGGCGTTCGGGCAGGTGCGGCGCCGCGAGCAGGATTTCTACGAGGTCAGGACCAGGGCCGCCTATCTCTTCCAGGACCCCGACGATCAGCTGTTCTGCCCGACCGTGCTCGAGGACGTTGCGTTCGGCCCGCTGAACCTGGGTCTTAGCCGGGAGGAGGCGAGCGGTAAGGCGCGGTCGGTCCTCGCGCGGCTGGGGCTCGGGGAGATCGCCGATCGTGTGACGCACCGCCTGTCGGGCGGGGAGAAACGGCTCGTGTCGCTCGCGGCGGTGCTTGCCATGGACCCGGAGGTTATGCTGCTCGATGAGCCGACCAACGGGCTCGATGAGGAGCACTTGGGCCGCCTCACAGGGCTGCTGTCCCTGCTGCCGACGACGATGGTGGTCGTGTCGCACGACCGCGAGCTGCTCGAGCGGCTCGCCACGCGCGCGGTAGTGCTGAAGGGCGGCAAGCTCCAGCCGGCGACCATCCATCGCCATCCGCACGTGCACGATCACATCCACATCCATGGCGATGATGCTGCAGCAGATCACGCCCACCAGCCGGATCCGAGGCCTGCGGGCACCCGGTAGCGGTTACCGCCGGGCGAGGCCGATCGCGGTTCCGCCGAGGGAGACCGCCGCCAGCGCCGCCAGCACGACGACGATCGACGGGCCGCCGGGCGCGTCGAGGGCGAACGACATGGCGAGGCCGCCGAGCACGCCTGCGGCTGCGATCACTGCGGCGAGGATCGCCATGCGCTCGGGGGTCGAGGACAGCGGGCGCGCCGCCACCGCCGGCATGATCAGGAAGGCGATTGCGAGCAGGATGCCGACGATCTTCATGGTAACCGCGATGGCGAGCGCCAGCAGCAGCACGAAGGCAGCCTTCACCCACTCGCGCGCGACGCCTTCGGCGGTCGCCAGCTCCTCGTGCACGGCGAGCGCCAGCAGCGGCTGCCAGAGCCAGGCGAGCGCGGCGAGCAGCACCGTGCCACCGATGTAGACCCACATCAGGTCGCCGTCCGAGACGGCAAAGATGTCGCCGAACAAGTAGCCCATGAGGTCGAGCGAGGGCCCGCGCACGAGCGAGGCCGCGATCACGCCGAGGGCGAGTGCGGCATGGGCGAGCATGCCGAGGATCGAATCGAGCGGCACCAGCCGCTGCCGCGACAGCAGGATCAGCAGGGCGGAGATCGCAATCGCGACGGCGAGTGCGGATGCGGTGAGGTCCAGATGGAAGAGCAGACCGAGGGCGATGCCGATCAGGCTCGCCTGGGCCACCGTCTCGCCGAAGTAGGCCATCCGCCGCCAGACGACGAAGCAGCCGAGCGGCGCGGCGATCACCGCGAGCCCAAGGCCGGCGGCGATGGCACGCAGCAGGAAAGGCTCCAAGAGGTCCAAGCCCATGTATGGATCAGCTCCGGCTCTCGGGTGTGCCGGCCAGATCGTGCCGGTGGTCGTGCTCGTGGTGGTAGATGGCGACGGCGCGGGCGGCCTCCGGTCCGAACAGGCGCACGTACTCGGGATCGCGGGCGACCGTGTGCGGCACGCCGGAGCAGCAGACGTGCCGGTTGATGCAGAGCACGCGGTCGCTCTTCGCCATCACC
Source organism: Hyphomicrobiaceae bacterium (assembly GCA_044867545.1). Lineage (GTDB taxonomy): Bacteria > Pseudomonadota > Alphaproteobacteria > Rhizobiales > Hyphomicrobiaceae > DATLZB01. Next base: position 3,315 of record JBIOVC010000524.1, read on the forward strand.
ACGTGCAGGTCGTGGCTGACCAGCAGGACACTCAGGCCGCGCCTGTCGCGGAGCGCACCGATCAGGGCATAGAGCTCCGCCTCGCCCGCGTAGTCGACGCCGCGCACCGGCTCGTCTAACACCAGCAGGCCTGAATTCCTGAGCAGCGCGCGCGCCAGCACGACGCGCTGCAGCTCGCCGCCGGAGAGCACCGAGAGCTGCTGGTCGCGAACGCGGCTGGCGCCGACCTCATCGAGCACGCGGTCGATGTCCTCAGGACGGTACGTGCCGCCAAGCTGGAGGAACCGCGCCGCCGTCATTGGGATGGCGCGATCGACGTCGAAGCGCTGGGGCGCGTAGCCAATGACGAGGCCGGGCTTGCGGTGGATGATGCCGCGATCCGGCCGGACGAGGCCGAGCAGCAGGCGAACGAGTGTGGTCTTGCCGGCGCCGTTGGGGCCGATCAGCGTCACGATCTGGCGGGGGCCGATGTCGATGTCGATCGACTCGAGGATGGTTCGGCCGCTGCGCTCGAACCAAAGGTCGCGGCCGGCCAGCAGCGTCTCGGCGGCGATCGGCGGCGGCGCCTCGCGTCGATGCGTGTGCGTGTGGCCGTGCGCATGGCCGGCATGATCCGGCATCGTCTGGGGCCTTGCGGTCACCGCCGGTTCCGGCAGTCGGCGCACTCGCCCGAGACCTCGGCGACGGTATGTCGAGGCGCGAACTGGGCGCAGTCTACGGCTTGTGCGATGGCGGCGAATACCGGCTCGCCCTCGATCTCGGCCACCCGGCCGCAGCGCTCGCAAGCAAGGATGAGCTGGTTGCGGTCCGGGGCATGCGCGGTGTGGCAGGCGAAGAATGCGTTGCGGCTTTCGAGCCGGTGAACGGCGCCGGCCTCCAGCAGCGCGTCGATGGCACGGTAGACCGATATCGGCGCAAGGCGCGGGCCCTTGGAGGCGAGGCGGTCGAGGATCTCGTAGG
>JBIOVC010000525.1:0-4453 GCA_044867545.1 Hyphomicrobiaceae bacterium
GAACTGCTCCTTCTTGAGCTTGAGGAGCTGGTCCTCGAGCTGATCGAGCGACATCTCCCTGACCTCTGACGCTTTCATCTTTCTGAGCCTCACTTCATGCGCGTGACGATGCGCGTCCGGATCGGCAACTTCGCCGCGCCGAGCTCGAGCGCCTCACGCGCCACCTGATCGGTGACGCCGTCGAGCTCGAACATGATGCGGCCGGGCTTGACCCGGGCGACCCAGAGCTCGGGCGCGCCCTTGCCGGAGCCCATCCGCACCTCGGCCGGCTTCTTGGTGACCGGGATGTCCGGAAACAGCCTGATCCACACCCGGCCCGCGCGCTTCATGTGGCGCGTGATCGCCCGCCGCGCCGCTTCGATCTGGCGCGCGCTGATGCGCTCCGGCTCGACTGCCTTGAGCCCGTAGGAGCCGAAGTTGAGCCGCGTCGCGCTCTTCGACTGGCCGTGGATGCGGCCCTTGAACGCCTTGCGGAATTTTGTGCGCTTCGGTTGCAGCATGTCTCAGTCGTTCCTTGCCCTCGTCTTTAGGTGCGTTCGGCCGTGCGATCGCCGCGATCGCGCCGGTCGCCGCCGTCGCGCCGCCGCCCGCCGCCGCTTTCCTGCATCTCGATCGCCCGCTTCTCGGACGACATCGGGTCGTGCTCCATGATCTCGCCCTTGAACACCCAGACCTTGATGCCGATGACACCGTAGGCGGTACGCGCGAGCCCGTAGCCGAAGTCGATGTCGGCACGGAGCGTGTGCAGCGGCACGCGCCCCTCGCGGTACCATTCGGTCCGCGCGATCTCCGCGCCGCCGAGCCGGCCGGCGACATTGATGCGGATGCCCTGAGCGCCCAGTCTCAGCGCCGACTGCACCGAGCGCTTCATCGCCCGGCGGAACGCCACCCGCCGCTCGAGCTGCTGGGCGATCGCCTCCGCGATCAGCGTCGCGTCGACCTCGGGCTTTCTCACCTCGACGACGTTGAGGTGGACCTCCGACTGCGTCAGCGCGCCGAGCTCGCCCTTGAGCTTCTCGATGTCGGCGCCCTTCTTGCCGATCAGAACGCCCGGCCGCGCCGTGTGCACCGTGATCCGGCACTTCTTGTGCGGACGCTCGATCACGACCTTGGAGATGCCGGCCTGCCGCTGCATCTTCAGGATGTGGTCGCGGATCGCCACGTCCTCGTGCAAGAGCCGCCCGTACTCGCCGCGGCTCGCAAACCAGCGGCTGTCCCACGTGCGGTTGATGCCGACCCGCATCCCTACGGGATTGACTTTCTGACCCATGACCTTCAGTCCTCCTTCGCCTCGGCTGCCGCCGGGGCGTCATCGCGTGCCTCGCGCACGACGACGGTGATCTGCGAGAACGGCTTCAGGATCCGGCCGCTGCGGCCGCGGCCGCGGGCGTGAAACCGCTTTAGAACCATGTTCTTGCCGACGTAGGCCTCCGACACGACGAGATCGTCAACGTCGAGCCCGTGGTTGTTCTCCGCGTTCGCCACCGCCGACATCACGCACTTGCGCACGTCCAGCGCGATCCGTTTGCGCGAGAACTCGAGATCGGCGAGCGCCGTATTGACCTTCTTGCCGCGGATGAGGCCCGCGACCAGGTTGAGCTTCTGCGGCGACACGCGCAGGTTCCGCGCCACCGCCATGGCTGCGGTCTCGGGAAGGCTGCGCTCGCGTTTCGGCTTGCCCATCGTCGTCCCTTCAGGTCCTCTTGACCGCTTTCCTGTCGCCGCCGTGCGAGATGAACGTGCGCGTCGGCGCGAACTCCCCGAACTTGTGCCCGATCATGTCCTCGTTGACCGACACCGGGATGTGCTTGCGCCCGTTGTAGACGCCGAACGTCAGCCCGACGAACTGCGGCAGGATCGTCGAGCGCCGGCTCCAGATCCTGATGATGTCGTTGCGACCCGAGGCGCGCGTCCTCTCGGCCTTCTTCAGGATATAGCCGTCGACGAACGGGCCTTTCCAGACTGAGCGTGCCAAGCAGATGCTCCTTACTTGCCGAGACCGCGGCTGCGGATGATGTACTTGTCGGTCGCCTTGTTCTTGCGGGTCTTGTAGCCCTTGGTCGGCTTGCCCCAGGGCGTCGCCCAGTGCTTGCCGCCCTTGGTGCGTCCGCCGTTCGGATGGTCGACCGGGTTCATGGCGATCGAGCGCACCGTCGGGCGAATGCCCTTCCAGCGCGTTCGCCCGGCCTTGCCGGTGACCTGGTTGGAGTTGTCGGGATTGGAGACCGCCCCGACGCTCGCCATGCACTCGGCCCTGACCCGGCGCGTCTCGCCCGACTTCATCTTGAGCACCGCCCAGCCCGCATCGCGGCCGACGAGCTGCACATAGGCGCCGGCCGAGCGGGCGAGCTGGCCACCGCGACCGGGCTTGATCTCGACGTTGTGCACCACCGTGCCGATCGGCATCGCCGACAGCGGCATCGCGTTGCCGGGCTTGACGTCGACCTTCGTGCCGGAGACCACCGTGTCGCCGGGCGCCAGCCGCTGCGGCGCGAGGATGTAGGCGAGCTCCCCGTCCTCGTACTTGACGAGCGCGATGAACGCGGTGCGGTTCGGGTCGTACTCGAGCCGCTCCACCTTTGCCGGCACGTCAAACTTCCGCCGGCGGAAGTCGACCTTACGGTAGGCCTGCTTGTGCCCGCCGCCGACGTGGCGCGTGGTGATGCGGCCGTCGTTGTTGCGGCCGCCGGATTTGGTCTTGCCCTCGACCAGCACCTTGACCGGGTCGCCCTTCCACAGCAGGCGGCGGTCGACCAGCACCAGGTGGCGCAGGCCGGGAGTCGCGGGGCGGAATGTCTTCAGTGCCATTGCCTGTCGTCCTCTTAGAGGCCCGTCGTGACGTCGATCGAGTGGCCTTCCTCGAGCGTCACGATCGCCTTCTTCACGTCGCTCTGCCGCGCGCGGATACCGCGGAAAGTCTTCTCCTTGCCCTTGCGGACCACGGTGTTGACCGCCTTGACCTTGACCGAGAACAGCTGCTCGACCGCGGCCTTGATCTCGGGCTTGGTAGCGGCACGGCGCACCTTGAACACGACCTGGCCGTGCTCGGAGGCCCGGGTCGTCTTCTCGGTGATCACCGGCGCGATGATCACGTCGTAGGCATCGGTCTTTTTCATTTGAACCGCGCCTCCAGCGCCTCGATCGCCGCCTTGGTCAGCACCAGGTTCTTGCGGCGCAGGATGTCGTAGACGTTGATGCCCTGCACCGGCAGCACGTCGATGTCGGGAATGTTGCGCGCCGCCCGCGCAAAGCCCGGCTCGAGCTCGGCGCCGTCGATGATCAGCGCATTCGAGAGCTCGAGCTTCGCGAGCTGCTGCTTCAGGCCCTTGGTCTTGCCGTCGCCGACTTGCGCCCGCTCCAGCACCATGATCTCGCCGGCCTTGGCCTTGGCCGAGAGCGCATGCCTGAGCGCCAGCGCCCTCACCTTCTTCGGCAGCTCGATCGCATGGCTCCTGGGCTTCGGCCCGAACGCCTTGCCGCCGCCGCGCCACTGCGGCACCGACTTGTCGCCGTGCCGGGCGCTGCCGGTTCCCTTCTGCTTGTACATCTTCTTGCCGGTCACGTTGACCTCTGACCGGTCCTGCGTGTGGTGCGTGCCCGCCATCCGCTTCATGAGCTGATAGCGCACCATCCGCTGCAGGAGGTCCTTGCGCGGCTCTAGTCCGAAGATCGCGTCTGCCAGCTCGATGGTGCCGGCGGTCTTGGAGTCGAGCGTCGTCACTTTCGCTTCCACGGTGCTCACTCCTTCGCCTGCGCGGCTTCGGCCGAGCCACTCTTGCGGAACGCGCCGGGCTTCGGGGCATCCTTGTGCGCCGGCTTCTTCGCCGCGTCGCGGATGATCACCCAGCCGCCCTTCGATCCGGGCACCGCGCCGCGGATCATCAGGAGGCCGCGGTCGACGTCGGTCTTGACGACGACGAGGTTCTGCGTCGTCACCCGTTCATCCCCCATGTGGCCGGCCATCTTCTTGCCCTTGAACACCTTGCCGGGGTCCTGGCGCTGGCCGGTCGAGCCGTGGCTGCGGTGGCTGATCGAGACGCCGTGCGTGGCGCGCAGGCCGGCAAAGTTCCAGCGCTTCATCGCGCCCTGGAAGCCCTTGCCCTCGCTCGTGCCGGTGACGTCGACGAACTGGCCCGGCACGAAGTGGTTGACGGTGATCTCCGCCCCCACCTCGATCAGGTTGTCGGCCGTCACGCGGAACTCGGCGAGCTTGCGCTTCGGCTCGACCTGCGCCGCCGCGAAGTGCTGCCGCTCGGCCCGCGTCAGGTGCTTCGGCTTGCGCGAGCCGACGCCGAGCTGCAGCGCCGTGTAGCCGTTCTTCTCGCTCGTGCGGTGGCCGACGACCTGGCAGTGATCGACCTTGAGCACGGTCACGGGGATGTGCTCGCCCGCATCCGTGAAGATGCGGGTCATCCCGACTTTCTGTGCGATCAATCCTGAGCGCATCGCGCGC
>JBIOVC010000526.1:0-4303 GCA_044867545.1 Hyphomicrobiaceae bacterium
ATCCAGCTCGGCGCCGGCTTCGTCGCCCGCTCGTTCTCCGGCGACAAGGCCCAGCTGATCCCGCTCATCAAGGCGGCCATCAGCTACAACGGCTTCGCGCTGCTCGACGTGGTGAGCCCGTGCGTCACCTTCAACAACCACCCGGCCTCGACCAAGAGCTACGACTACGTGCGCGCCCACAACATGGCCTCGGAGAAGCACCTCGACTACGTCGAGCCGAAGGAGGAGATCGTCGTCGATTTCGCCGAGGGCACCACGGCCGACATCGAGCTTCACGACGGCTCGCGCCTCATGCTGAGCAAGCTCGGCGCCCAGCACGACCCACGCGACGCCGATGCCGCGCTCATGACCATCCGCAACAACGCCGCCAAGGGCACGGTGACCACCGGCCTGCTCTACATCGACCGGTCCCAGCGCGACATGCACGACATCCTGGCCACCGATACGCGCCCGCTCAACGCCGTGCCGGTGTCGGAGCTGTGCCCGGGCTCCAAGGCCCTGGAGGCGATCAACGCCCGGCTTGCTTAAGGGGGCTCCGGGCTCCGTCTGACGGCATTGCGCCAGGTCGCGACGGATTTCATCCTTTCGGCCGAGATCGTGGCCATCGCGCTGGCCACCCTCCCGGACGCAGGCCTACTCACCCCGGCGGCGGTGCCGGGCACGAGACATCGTCCACCAAGCGCACCTATCTGGGCGGCGCTACAGCTAGAAGCCCGTTGCTACGACCTGGAACCACCTGGCACCGGGTCCACTGGCCTGGACACGCCAAGAACGGCTTGCCGAATTCGGAACCTCGCACGCCGTCGCCGAATCCTCGGTTTCCATGTCACAAAGCGGCCGGCCTTGTGGGTCCAGGATAGGCTCGCCGCGATCATCGACGAGTCGGAGCCTTAGAGGAGATTGCAAGATCCTGTTGGTATTGACTGAGATGCGGACTAACCGGACGTTGTCTGGAAGATGGAGGGGCCAATTGTAGAACTGTGACAGGGGATGGAATTGCCAGCTTTCCTTCGCAAGGTGATAGCGGCCGGGGTTGTGATTGAGCGGATTGAGTGGAGACGTGATTGGAGCGGCCTGTATCGCACGGTCGCTCTGAACGCCCTCATTGATCCAACCACGGTAGGCGAACACCTCGACATCAAAAGAGAAGTCGCCCAATCCACAATCCTGTTCAGTTCCACCCGAAGTCACTCCGATCAAGACGTCCTCGTTGTTGATCTTCGCGAACAACGGGCCGCCCGAATCGCCATTGCACGTGTTCCCACGAAGAGATTGAGGTAAAGCGTTGGAATAATTCCAACACACCAGCTGCTTGTTTTCGTACCCAGGCGTACACGGGGCTGTCACCGTCCGCACATAGAACTTGAGTCCGAGGTCCGCGCCAGCGTAGGTAGCTAGTGGCACACCTTTTTGATCGAGCGGACTATGCCGTCCAAAACCGACGATTATCCCGTTGGTACCGTGCGGAGTCGCATTGAAGGCGTTGATCTTGACTGGCGTTATGTCCCATACCGGCTGCTTTAGGAATACGAGCGACAAGTCCCCGATTGGAAATCTATAATCGTCACGAATTTCAACGCGCTCGATTTCACGATAGCCTGCGTGTTGAAAGAAAACACGGCGGAAACTGGGGTCGAGGGCGTTGACCTGCTTACCGTTCACCAGGTTAAACTTCCCACCCTTGCAAGTTGACCCATCATTGTACTTCTGAGAGGCGTCGTACTCGCAAAAACAGTGAGCAGCTGACAAAACCACGTTGGGGGAAATGAGAGTGCCAGAGCACCACGGTGCAAAACGTGGACTGGGATCCTGGCTCTCGTCCTGCAGGATTGCGACAACGGCCGGAAAGTCGACAGTAGCTCTTGCTTCGGTGCCGACGACGCGTCCACTGCCCGCCGCGAAGAGCTGAAGAGGGGTAACTGCTGCACCCTCGCGCACGGGATTGCTGGTTGCTGCTCTGCCGATCGAATTCGGCTGCTTCAAGACTTTCTGAACATCGGCAGGTACGTAAGTCTGTGCGAGGTTGGATAAGGCCCGGTCTGGCGCATCGTTGATAACGCCACTAGAAATTTGACGGAGTTGGTCGGCGACGTCGCGATACGATTTCGATTTTTCATCGACGGCCGCTATTAGGCCGCCGCTTGTGACCTTCGGTTGAGAGATGCGGCGACGCGTTTCGGGCAGGGTATCTTCGTAAACCTTCTTTACGATGTCCGATTTGGCCGCCGATTCAACATTGCTCAGGGCGCGATTCAAATCCCGATCAGACCGACCCGCGCCAACTGCCCGGCGGACCGGCTCCACCTCTTTGGTTGCCTCGGATGCTTGCTCCTCCAGAAAGGTGGCAAGGCGACCCAGCCGCTCCGCCGCTTGCCTTTGCAGCTGTTGGTCGACCTGACGCTGGATGTCAGCCTTCAATACCTTCACAGAAGCTTCTTCTGCGGGCGGCTGCTGTGCTGTTGCGGGCCCGACAACAAGCGAAAGGGGAAACAACAACAAGGACGTAATGATGCGCTGACGAATCATTGCCCACCTCAATGGAAACGCTTGGCGACATAGAGCCGCAATATGGCTATTCCGTGGAAGGTATGCTGTGTGCACGTACCGCATCCAGACACTAACGGTCAACTCGTCTGGAGTCCACTCGTTAGGGAAGTATGCTGGGTTGCGAGCTTCGGCCCCAACCCACCTACGTCTGTACCGCATAGAACCCCCGCGCCCAGTCGCGGAAGGCGCGGCGGGAGGCGTCCCAGGTGTAGAACATGTGGCCGCCGTCGAAATGGCGGATGAAGAGCTTTTCGCGCTGCTGCGGCGTGAGCTTCATCTGCGCCACCAGGCGCTCGGAGGAGAAGTAGGGCGTCACCATGTCGTAGTAGCCGTGGGTGATGAGCACCTTCATGTCCGGGTTCATGCTCATGGCGAAGCGCAGGTCGTCGGTAGCGCCGGCCGGCGGAACGAAGGCATGGCCCTGCTCGTCGCGCTTCCACTCGCGGTTCACGTCGAAGCTCAGAAGCTCGTAGCGCCGCTCCGATTGGATGCCGATCTCCGCGCGCAGCACGTGGTTGATGCCGCTGGCGAACACGCGCTCGATGCCGGCGAGCGTCGGGTCTGGCCCGACGTGATAGTCGCGGTCCGGAAACGGATCGACGCCGGTGATGGTCGCGTCGTAGACGCCCAGGATCCGCCGCTCCGACCTCAGGAGCTCCCGCGCGAAGCGCCAGAACGGCACCCGGCCGTGCGCGAGCCGCACGAGCTCCGCCGGCAGGCCGAGGAAATCGGCGGCGCGGGCGAAGACGCTCGCCTGCTCCTCGGCGTCGTGGGCCGTGCCGACCAGAAGCGCGTGGGCCAGCTCGCGGGTGGCGAAGGCCTCGATCTCGCGCCGCTGCCGCTCGACCGGCGTGCCGGCCGCGAACGCGCGCGAGCGGCCGTGGAAGGTGGCCGCCAGCGCCATGGTGCAGAAGCAGTCCATCGCGTGCAAGACGTCGTAGTCGCTGCCGTTGAGCAGCGACCATTCGAGCGCCGGGGAGATGGCGATGGCCGTGGTGAGGCCGACGCCGTGCGTCTCCTGCAGGAGGCGCGCAAGCTTGGCCGTGCGGAAGCCGCCGTAGCTCTCGCCGACGATGGCGACGGGGACATCCCAGAGCTTGTGCCTGGAGAGGAAGCGCTCGATCAGCTCGCCGAGCGATTCCAGGTCGCGGTTGAGGGCGTAGAACTCCTTCTCCTGCACGGTCTTGGACGGATCGGGCTTCTCCTTGTCGTCGGGCCTCTTCTCGGGCTCGACGATGCGCGAGAAGCCGGTGCCGACCGGGTCGACGAACACGAGGTCGGTGAAGGCGATCCAGCTCTCCGGGTTGTTGACGAGCCGCACCGGCGGCGGCTCCAGGTTGCCGTCGGGCTTGAACAGCACGCGCCGCGGCGAGAGCCCGCCCACATGCAGGTAGGCCGAGGACGCACCGGGGCCGCCGTTGAAGACGAAGCTGACCGGCCGCCGGCCCTTTGACTGTCCCTGGCCCTCGGCGAGGCGGTAGTAGGTGTAGAAGACCTCCGCTGCCGGACGCTCCTTCTTGCGCAGCACGATCCACTCGGAGACGACCTCCACGTCCGCTGCGCGGCCCGCATCGTCGGTCCAGCAGACCCTGTGCGTCGCCCCTAGCGGGGGCTGGTGCTCCTTCTTGCCGTCCTTGTCGGACGCGGAAGGGGGCGGGGTTTCGTCGGCCATGGAGGTCCCTCCGAGAATGCAGACAAACGGGGAATGGATCGATCGTCGCTCACCGTCTCATCCAAATTTGGCTCGCGTCGGAGC
>JBIOVC010000527.1:0-2009 GCA_044867545.1 Hyphomicrobiaceae bacterium
ACCCGATCCCATTCCGAACTCGGCCGTGAAACGCCCCAGCGCCAATGGTACTTCGTCTTAAGACGCGGGAGAGTAGGTCGTTGCCAGGTCTACCAAAGGGTGACGCACAAGGCTGAAAAGCAAGAGGCATCGAGTATCCCTTCTTTGCGGGTTTCGAACGCACCGGCTTCGGGTCATTCCCGTCGCCGGTGCGTTTTCGCTTGTGCGGCCGCCGACATTTGCCGCTGCTGCGCGCCGGGTGCAGAATTTGTCGATGCCGTCCGATCCGCGTCTTCGTTGGTCATGCGCCGCAGCGAGCGTGGGAGGTCTCGTGGCCATATGCACGCTGGTGGCGAGCGCGGACGCATCGGCGCAAGAGCGGCAGCGGTGCACTTCGCTGGAGCCGGGTCCGCAGCGCACGGTGGCCCGCATCATCGACGGCGAGACGGTCGCGCTCGACGACGGACGTGGGCTGCGGCTGATCGGGGCGCTGGCGCCGCGCGCGCTCGATGCAGGGGCCGAGTCCGGGGCATGGCCCCTGGAAGCGGCCGCGAGCGAGGCGCTCGGCGCCTTCGTTCTCGGCAAGTCCATCACGCTCGGCTTTGTCGGTGAGCGCGTCGACCGTTATGGCCGGCTGCAGGCGCAGGCCTACGTCATCGACGGTTTGCACGAGCACTGGGTGCAGGGGCACATGCTCGAGCAGGGCCTCGCCCGCGCCTACGAGCAGGCCGGCAATCGCGCCTGCGGCTCGGAGCTGCTGGCCGCAGAGGGCAACGCCCGCGAGGCCCGTACCGGCGTGTGGGCGGAGGCCGCCTACGCTGTTCGCGCGGCCGACGATCCGGCGGAGCTGCTGCGCTACCACGCAAGGTTTCAGGTCGTCGAGGGACGGATCGTCCGCGTGGCCCAAGTGCGTGGGTTCGTCTATCTGAACTTCGGCAGCTTCAGGCGGCGAGCGTTCTTCGTCTCGCTGCGCGATGCCGACCGCGCCGTGCTCGGCCAGCACGCGCGCAACCCCAAGGGCTTGGAGGGCCGCGTCGTGCGCGTTCGCGGCTGGATCGAGCGGCGCCGTGGGCGCCCCGCCGTCGACCTGTCGGCGGCAGGCCTGCTCGAGGTTGCGCCGGGATCGCAGGGCCTCACGCCGCAGAGCCGCTGAGGTGCCCGCGGGCTCCCGCATCCCGCTTGCGATAGCTACGAGGTCGGGCTGCGCCTGAACAGCAGCAGCGGCGTTCCGGCCAGCAACACGGCGATGCCGAGGAGCGAGCCGATCCCTGCATAAGCGATCGTGGAATAGATCATCCACGCCGAGGCCGCACCGAAGAGGATCGGCGGCAGGGGATACAGCGGCATTCGGTAGGGCAGTTCGATACCGCGCCGTCGGAATACGAACAGCGAGATCGCGATCAGCAACATGAACGAAAAGAACACCGGCGCCGTATACGATATCATGGCCTCGAGCCCGTCGCGCGTAGTGGAGCCGAAAGCCAGCAGCGCCAGCGCGATCGCCGCCTGCAGCAGAAGCGCGTTCGTCGGCTTGTCACCCTGCTCTTGCCAGACGCCAAGCGCCCGGATCGCCGGCACGTCGCGGCCAAGCGCGTAGTAGGCGCGTGCACCGGTGAAGATGGTGGCATTGAGCGTGCTCAGCGCGCAGATGCACACGATGATGCTGAACGCAATGGCGCTCCATCCGCTGACCGCTATGCGCATGAGGTCGGCGCCGACGGTGCTGCTCTTGCGCAGGCCTTCGAGCCCGAACACGTTGAGATAGGCGAGGTTGGCGAGCGCATACAGGGTGACGACAACCGCTGTGCCGAGCAACAGCGTGCGAACCATGTTGCGCTTCACGTCCTTGAGCTCGCCGGAGAGATAGGCTGCCTCGTTCCAGCCGCCATAGGCGAACAGCACGAACACCATTGCGAGGCCGAAGGAACCCCACTGCGAGGCGGGATTGACCGGCGGCTGCGGCATCCCCGTGGTGGAGAATCCGGCTGCGATCACGGCCAGCAGGGCGAGGATGGTGAGGGTCGTGAGGG
>JBIOVC010000528.1:0-5732 GCA_044867545.1 Hyphomicrobiaceae bacterium
CTCGAAGCGCCGGCCCCCCGGCCCAATTGTCCGGCAGGCATCACGGCGGGAGCAAAGGCGCTCCCCTCCACCATCCGATGATACCAGACGACCACAGACTTCTGCGGGTTATTTGTGACCGCTAGGCAATCTCGAAATCGAGGCCGATATCGAGCACCGGCGCCGAATGCGTGAGCGCACCCGATGAGATGAGGTCGACGCCGGTCTCGGCGACCGCGCGCACCGTATCGAGGCTGATGCCGCCGGATGCCTCGGTGATCGCCCGGCCAGCGACCATCCGGACCGCCTCTCTCAGCCGGTCGGGGCCCATGTTGTCGAGCAGCACCGCATCGATGTCGTGGGAAAGTGCCTCGGCGAGCTGCTCCAGCGTCTCGACCTCGACCTCGATTTTGACCATGTGGCCGGCGTGCGTGCGGGCCCGCTCGATCGCGGGGCCGATGCCGCCCGCCACCACGACGTGGTTGTCCTTGATGAGCACGGCATCGTAGAGGCCGGTGCGGTGATTCTTTGCGCCGCCGGCGCGCACCGCATATTTCTCGAACGGGCGCAGATTGGGCGTCGTCTTGCGCGTATCGACGATCGTGGCGCCGGTCCCCGCGACCGCATCGACATAAGTCCGCGTAAGCGTGGCGATCCCGCTCATCCGGCCGAGGAAATTGAGTGCGACGCGCTCGGCCGAGAGCAGCGCACGCGCATTGCCGGCAACGTGGGCGATGATCGCGGGAGCCGGCGCCTTGCTGCCGTCCGGAACTTCGACCTTGAACGTGACGGCAGGGTCGAGGATGCGGAACGCGGCTTCTGCTACCTTTAGGCCGGCGATAACGCCCGGCTTGCGGACCGCGAACACGCCCGAGGCGCGCGCCGAGGACGGCACGATCGCGTCCGTCGTGATGTCGCCGCTGATGCCGAGATCCTCGGACAGGGCCGCCCGGACGGCAGGCTCGATGATCGTCAGCGGCAGATGGAGGTCGGTCATTGTCGCCCCTCGTTGCGGCCGAGGCCGGCGAGCACGGCCTGCGCAAGCCCGTTGCGTAGCTCCAGCCCCGCGTGCGTGATGGAGCTCGAGCGCGCTTCGGGCTTCGCATCCGGATAGTCGCTGCGGCAGTGAGCGCCACGGCTTTCTCGGCGTCGGAGCGCGCACTCGACGATGAAACGGGCGGCCAGCACCGCGTTCTCGACCGTGATGTCCCCGTCCGCGCCCTCCTTGATGCGGGCAAGCGTGTCGAGCGCCGTCGCAAGGCCCATCTCATTTCGTTCGACGCCGGCGTTGGCGGCCATCGTCGCCCGCACCAGCGCGATCGCCGCAGCGCGGGCGCCAGCATCCGGCAGATGCGAGGCCTTGGAGCGGAGAAGCTCCGGGTGGGCAGCGCCGTTGCCCCCCGTCGTCTCGCGAGCAATGTCCTCGGCCGCACGCGCGCCGAACACCACGGCTTCGATCAGCGAGTTCGAAGCGAGCCGGTTGGCGCCGTGGAGGCCGGTGCTGGCGACCTCGCCGACCGCCCACAGGCCGGGCACGCTGGTGCGCGCGTGCCCATCCGTCTTCACGCCGCCCATGTGGTAGTGCTCCGCCGGCGCGACCGGGATCACCTGCGTGGCCGGATCGAGGCCCGCCTCCCGGCAGCGCGCATAGACCGTCGGATAGCTTTGCGCAAAGCGCGCGCCGATGGCGGCGCGGCAGTCGAGGAATGCGCCGCGGCCGGCCGCGATCTCGCGGAACACCGCCCGCGCAACGACGTCGCGGGGGCCGAGCTCGGCGTCGGGATGGGCGGACGCCATGAACCGCTCGCCGTCGCGATTGATGAGAACGGCGCCCTCTCCGCGGAGCGCCTCGGTGGCGAGTGGCGCCGGGTAGACGCCGATGTCGATCGCGGTCGGATGGAACTGCACGAACTCGGCGTCCCGGATCACCGCACCGGCGCGCGCGGCGATCGCTATTCCCTCGCCCCGCGCGTGCGGCGGATTGGTGGTCACGGCGTAGAGCCCGCCGACGCCGCCGGTCGCGAGCACCACCGCGGCGGCAGGCGCCAAGTCATACTGTGCAGCCGGATCGTCCTCGCGCGCGAGCCGCACGCCTGTGGCCCGGCCGTCACGTGCGATAAGGTCTGTGGCGCAGAAGCCTTCGAGCACATGGACCGAGGGAAGCTGCCGCACCGCAGCGATCAATGCCTGCATGATGGCGTGACCGGCGCGGTCGCCCGACACACGCACGATGCGCTTGGCCGAATGCGCGGCCTCGCGCGAGAGCAGGAAGTGGCCTTCGAGATCGCGGTCGAACGGCACGCCGTAGCCGAGCAGGTCGCGCACGCGGTCCGGTGCCTCCTCCGCGACCATGCGGGCGACCTCCGCATCGACGAGGCCCGCGCCGGCGCGAATCGTATCGGCCGCGTGCGCCTCCGGGCTGTCGCCCTCGCCGACCGCTGCCGCGATGCCGCCCTGCGCCCATGCGCTGGAGGCGCCCTCGCCGAGCGGCGCGGCGGCGATCAGGGTCACCGCCCGGGGGCTGAGCTTCAGCGCAGTGAACAGCCCGGCGAGGCCGGCGCCGATGACGACGATAGGTCCGTGCTTTGCCACGCGCGTTAGCCTGAAGACGCGGCTAGTTGGTGAGGTTCACCATCCGCTCCACCGCGCGCCGGGCGCGCTCGGCGACACCCGGGCCGACCGTCACCTCGTAGCGCATGTGGAGCAGGCTCTCGTAGATCTTCTCCAGGCTGATCCTCTTCATGTGCGGGCAGAGATTGCACGGCCGGATGAACTCGACGTCGGGCGTCTCGGCGGCGACGTTGGAGCTCATCGAGCATTCGGTGACGAGCATCACCTTCTTCGGCCGGTTCTTCTTCACCCAGTCGATCATGCCCGAGGTCGATCCGGTGAAGTCAGCCGCTCCGAGCACGTCAGGCGGGCATTCCGGATGCGCGATGATCTTGATGCCTGGATCGGCCGCCCGGTAGGCCTCGAGCTCCTCGCCCGTGAACCGCTCGTGCACCTCGCAGTGGCCCTTCCAGGCGATGATTTGAACCTTGGTCTTGGTCTGCACGTACTTGGCGAGGAACTCGTCGGGGATCAGCAGCACCCGCGGGCTTCCGAGGCTCTCGACCACCTGCACCGCGTTGGCGGACGTGCAGCAGATGTCGCTTTCCGCCTTCACCTCAGCGCTCGTGTTGACGTAGGTGACGACCGGGACGCCCGGATAGGCCTCGCGCAGCGCCCGGACGTCCGCGCCGGTGATCGAGGCGGCGAGCGAGCAGCCGGCTTCCAGATCGGGGATCAGCACCGTCTTGTCGGGGTTGAGCAGCTTCGAGGTCTCGGCCATGAAGTGCACGCCGGCCTGGACGATGACGTCCGCCTTGGTCCGGGCCGCCTCCTTGGCGAGCTGCAGGCTGTCGCCGCGGAAGTCGCCGACGCAGTGGAAGATCTCCGGCGTCATGTAGTTGTGCGCCAGGATCACGGCGTTGCGCTTGGCCTTGAGTTCGTTGATCGCCTTGATGAGCGGCGCGTAGTAGGGCCACTCGATCGGTGTGATGACCCGCGACACTTTCGCATAGAGCGGAGCCATCTCGCGCGCCAAGGCAGGCGTGAACTCAAGGCTCGTGCGCTGGGCGGCCGGCTTGCGGGTGCTGCGCCGGGCTTCGGCGAGAGCGGTTAGTGAGGCCATCTGGACCCTCCGTTCGCACGCAACATATGCACACGATGAGCATATCTAGGCTACAAACGCGATCCCGAAGACCGGGCGATATATACTCGCATTGAGCATTGCGTCTTGTATTTTAACTTAGGAGAGGCAGCGCCGAATTTCCAGGTGAAAGTCGCCGCGGGGTTTCACGCTTCGGCGACCGCGCCGGTCACTGCCTGATGACCTCGTACGTCGTCTCGAAGGTCTCCTTGTTGTTGCCGTAGACCTCCTCGCCGTTGAGCAGGAGGTACCCGGCGTCCGACATCTGCCGTTGCCCCCACGGCGCGGCGATGTCGAAGCCGCCCGACAGGAAGAATGCCTCGACAACTCCTTTGGCCTTGAAGAACTGCCCGAACTCGTTGCTGCCGGAAGTCTGATCGTAGAGGGTCGGGAACTTGTCGGCCCTGATGACGTAGGTGTTGGCGTTGCCGTCCCGATCGCGCAGAACGCTTCGGTCCGAGCCGAGCGAGGTCACCACCCAGTCTCCCGGACGGGCCGTGTTGGTCGTCTCCTCGCCGTTCCAGTGCGTCACGACTGGTTCCTCGCGCTCCGCCTTGCGCGCGGCGACGACGCCGATCTTGCGCGCCTTGACGATGGCCTGGCCGGCGGCGGCCGCTGCCGGGCGGAAATCCTTCACCGTTAGCGTCTCCGATGCGACGAGCCGGTTGCGCTTGCTGAAGAAGCCTGTCCGTTCGATCCTGTACATACGGGAGGGTCCTTGTTTCGTCCGGCTCCGTCGTGCGCTCGATGCGGTTGGAAATAGCGCCGGTAGCTCTAGGCAGCGCGCGGTGATGGGTCGAACGCCGCTGGAAAGTCGTCCTCCGTCACGAGCACCGTGCCAGCCGCCATGCCGATCTTGTCGAGGCGCGTCAGGTTAGCCTTGTTCGCGTTGTCGAACTCGCGCGTTCTGGCCAGGACGCGATCGGTGAACTCCATGCCGATCTCGCCTTTCAGCCAGTCGCCGTTGAGGTAGGGGTTGACGCGCTTGAACGTGAGCAGCTTCTCGCGCGTGATTCGCAAGCCCCGCATGTCACCGAGGTTCCCATCGACCGGGAACGGCTCTTGCGGCTCCGACAGCGCCTGCAGCCAGGTCAGGCTGGATTTCATGCCGTCGTCGATGACGGCGCGCAACGCGTCCTTGGCCTTCATCAGGTTGAATTGGTTCTTGTAGACACCTCGATCGATCGTCGTCCGGAACGTGCCGGTTCCGACGGAATAGAGCAGCAGCTTGTTCTCGCCGGTCTCCCAGTCGAATCCGAACGGCGAGAACGGCCGCGCGGAATCGAGCTCATCCCTGTCGTCGAACTGCTTCAACGTGGCCATCAGGAACAGCTCGAGCGCCGGATTGTTGAATGGGCTCGCGCCGCCGTCGAGGAAGAGGCCCACCTGGCCAGGCGAGATTCCGATCTCGACTGCGTCGAGGTAGAAGGGAGCCGATGCGGTCGCAAGCGCCAGCGTCCTCAAGGCGTAGTCCTTGTTCGGGAAGAACTGCGGCTTCAGACCTCCCTGGGCGTGCTTCCAGTAGGGGGAATCGGGATCCCAGTATTTCGTTCTTGGATTGTTGGTCAGTACCCAAACGCTCCCGGTGTCGATCCGTTTCATGACGACCCCAAGCCCGGTCTTCAGATGCGGCGATCCGAGCGTCGGCTCCTGACCTGGTGTGCCGACTCTCGACACGTAGGCCTCGATGACCGAGTCGACGTTGAGCTTGAACGCGGAGGGATCGAACTTCGGTAAGCGGAATCCCCACAGGCCGCTGAGCGTGCGCCACGTGCTTGTTTGCTGGAACACGTCGGGACACAATTTGAGATAGAGCGCCTGAACCTCGGCGACTTTGAACCCGAGGGCGAGCAAAGTGGCGATGATGCCGCCGGTCGACGTGCCGCCGATCAGGTCGAAGTAGTCGCACAGGCGGAAGTCATCGCCCTGGCCGCTCCGCTCTTGCAGAATCTCCTCCACGCGCTGCAGCATCCCGAGTGTGACGAGGCCGCGCACGCCGCCGCCGTCGAGCGAAAGGATGCGCTTGGGCCCTGGACCGAACAGATGGTCATCGAGCGAGCGC
>JBIOVC010000529.1:0-5162 GCA_044867545.1 Hyphomicrobiaceae bacterium
CTTCCCGAGGAGGACAAGGAGGAGTTCGTCGCCGTCCCGCGCACGACGCCGGCCGTTTTCGAGCTCGATCCGCGTGGCGAGCCGAGTGCTCCCATGGCGGCGCCGGCCGAGCCTGCGGTCGCCGACCCCGCACGTGCCGCTACCGGGCCTGCTCCCCAGCAGACGTAGCATCCAGGGATGCGCTACCTCTTCAGCGCGGCGTCGATCTTGCCGAACATGTAGACCCATTTCGAGGTCTGGGTCTCGACCAGCGCCTTCATCGTCGCGCGCAGGTCGAGCAGCAGATTGCAGTCGGGCGCAGCGGTGCTGGCGCCCGCCTCGCCTGTTCTGTTGAGCTTGGCGAGGAGATCGCCCGAGGTCTGATCGAACTCGACAATTCTGTCGTCCTGCACGTAGGCGCTGGCCTCGGCCATGAACTGCTCCTGGCTCCAGCCCCGCTGCTCCTTGAGCATCCTGAGCTTGTCCTGGAACGCCGGCCGGTTCTTCTGATTGAGGTCGCGGAGCGCCGCCGCCGCATCGTCGACCACGGTCTCGAACTCCTGCCGGGCACAGGCCGCCGGCTGTGCGACGACTTCGGCGCCGGCGAGAGCCAGCAACCCGCACAACACTGCGGCGCGCCCGCCGCGCCCGATGCTCGTCCCTCTTCGCCGCATGCCCACCCTCGTAGCCATGCTGCGGCGCAGCGGCAAGTGCATGGCAGTCACGGATGAAGAGCGGAGTCGCGTGTGTGGAGGAACCCGGGCCGATCAGAACGCCGGCCCGAACCTGCCGGACCGGGGGAACCCCTTGGGCGCCAGCCGGCCGGCCTGGGCGCGGGTGCCGATCCAGTCGCGCAATTCGCTCCACTCGAGCGTGAAGGTGCGATTCGCGGCATCGACCCAGGTGAGCCCCTGCGCCCGGTAGAAGACGCGCGCATCCCAGAGGCCCCCGTCCTTGTAGCGCTGCAGGATGACGCCCTTGCCACGCGCCATCTCGTTGACCTCGTCCAGCGGGAACACCAGCAGCTTGCGGTTCTCGCCGATGACCGCCACGTGGTCGCCTTCCACCGGGACTGCGAGCCGCGCCTCGTCGGGCTCGGAGATGTTCATCACCTGCTTGCCCTTGCGGGTGGAGGCAATGACCTCGTCCTCCGGCACGATGAAGCCGTAGCCGGCCGTCGAGGCGAGGAGCAGCTTGCGGCCGGGCTGGTGGACGAACGCCTCGACAAAATCGTGGTTCTCTTCCAGGTCCACCATCAGCCGGAGCGGCTCGCCGTGCCCCCGCCCGCCGGGCAGCTCGCTCGCCTCGATCGTGAAGAACTTGCCGTTGGTGGCGAGCAGCAGCAGCTTGTCGGTAGTCGAAGCCTTGATCGCGCGCTTGAGACTGTCGCCCTGCTTGAAATCGAGCTTGCCGAGGTCCTCGACGTGGCCGCGCATCGCCCTGACCCAGCCCTTCTCCGACAGGATCACCGTGATCGGCTCTTTCTCGACCAACGCCTGCTCGAGGCTGACCTCGACCTCTGGCGCATCGGCGAACACCGACCGGCGGCGGCCGAGCTCGGTCTTCTTCGAGTAGCGCTCCTTGGTATCGCGTATCTCGCCGGCAACCTTCTCCCACTGCAGATCCTCGGACTTCAGCAGCGATTTCAGCTCCCGCCGCTCCTTCGACAGCCGGTCGTGCTCGGCGCGGATCTCCATCTCCTCGAGCTTGGCGAGCGACCTCAGACGCAGGTTGAGGATCGCCTCGGCCTGCACGTCGCTGAGCTTGAACCGCGCCATCAGCTTGGCCTTGGGCTCATCCTGGAAGCGGATGATGCGGATCACCTCGTCGATGTTGAGGTAGGCGATCAGGTAGCCGTCGAGCACCTCGAGCCGGTGCTCGATCTTCTTCAGCCGGAACTCGGAGCGGCGCACAAGCACCTCGACGCGGTGGTCGAGCCACTGCCTGAGCACGTCGCGCAGGCTGAGCACGTTCGGCACCTGTCCCGCGGAGAGCACGTTCATGTTGAGGCTGATGCGGACCTCGAGCTCGGACAGCTTGAACAGGCTCTCCATCAGCAGCGTCGGATCGATGGCGCGGCTCTTCGGCTCGAGCACCAGCCGGATCTCCTCCGCGCTTTCATCGCGCACGTCGGCCAGCAGCGGCACCCGCTTCTCGGTGATCAGCTCCGCGAGCTTCTCGTAGAGCTTGGCCTTCGCCACCTGGTAGGGGATCTCGGTGACGACGATCTGGTAGCCGCCGCGGCCGGTGTCCTCCTTCTCCCACTTGGCGCGCAGCCGAAAGCCGCCGCGGCCCGTCTTGTAGGACTCGATGATCGACTCGCGCGGCTCGACGATCACGCCACCGGTCGGGAAGTCCGGGCCGGGCACGAATTCCACAAGCTTTTCGATGGTCGCGTTCGGATGTTTGATGAGATGCAGCAGCGCCGTGCAAAGCTCGTCGACGTTGTGCGGCGGCACGTTGGTCGCCATGCCGACCGCGATCCCTGACGAGCCGTTGGCGAGCAGGTTGGGGAACGCCGCCGGCAGCACCGACGGCTCCTGGTTCGAGCCGTCGTAGGTCGGGCGGAAATCGACCGTCTCCTCATCGATGCCGTCGAGCAGGGCGAGCGCCACCTGCGTCATGCGGCTTTCCGTGTAGCGCATGGCGGCCGGGTTATCGCCGTCGACGTTGCCGAAGTTTCCCTGGCCGTCGATCAGCGGGTAGCGCACGGCAAAGCTTTGCGCGAGGCGTACGAGCGCGTCGTAGATCGCCTGGTCGCCGTGCGGATGGAAGTTACCCATCACCTCGCCGACGATCTTCGCGCACTTCTTGTAGCCGGAGCTGGGATCGAGCTTCAGCTCGCGCATCGCATAGAGGATACGCCGGTGGACCGGCTTGAGGCCGTCACGCACGTCGGGCAGCGCCCGGTGCATGATGGTGGAGAGCGCGTAGGAGAGATAGCGCTCCTCGAGCGCGTCCTTCAGGTTGACCGGCTCGATCGGCCCGTCGCCTGCGAGAATCGGTTTATCAGCCATGGGGATGGGTTAGCGCCCGCGCCCCTCGCACTCAAGTGCCCCAGCGCCACAGGTTACTTGCGTGGATCCGTTATCGCCGACCGCAACTTGCCGTATACCCATCGCCAAGCGTGATAGGGCACGTGATAGACGCCATTCACGAGCGTGTGCATCCGCTCATAGTAGAGGCCGAACAGATAGACCGGCGTCCGGGCCATGAAGGCCAGGGTGGCATCGGTGACCTTGGCGAAGAGGTCGAACAGCACGCCGCCGACCGCGATCGCGAGCGCCGCCAGGAATGGCGACATCGCCAGTGTAACCAGCACCTCGCCGGCGAATTCGAGCCCGATCGCCGTGCTGTCGCGGATCGTCGTCCACAACCCATAGCCGAGCATGATCGCGAAGGTCAGCGCGAACAGGATGCCGGCGGTTTGGTCCGCCGCCCAAAGGTCGCGGATCACCTCGAACGGCGCCAGCGCCAGATTGAGCGGAGCCGAAAGAAGAGTCGACGGGGTGGTACCCTGCTCCGGCTTGCCGGCCTTCTCGCCAAGCCAGGCCTCGTCATACGGCCGGGCACAGACGACGATGCTCGGCAGCTCGCGCTGCAGGCTGGCGAGCATCTGAGCGACCCCCGCGGAGCCGAGACGGTCATAGGAAATCGGGTGATGTTCAACGCTCACCGAGGCACTGCGCCCAAACAACAGGTCGAGCCGATAGCGCAACTGGATGAGATCGACGCGCTGCCAGGCGGAATACTTCCATACCGTCATTTCGCTCGCGGAATGGGTGAGCTGCAACACCAGCTCGGCCACGCGGTTCTGCGTGCTTCCGCCGGAATGGCGAAGCAGCGCCCGCACAAACTCAGTATCGGGCTCGCTCAAATACCTCTCCCTATCCGTAGGAGCCCTCTGCTCGTTTCCCCTGAGCTGACCACGATTCTCCTTGGGATCACCCTTGCGGAGCTGCTTTTCCGCGGCCGGATCGATCCAGCTGCGTTTGAACACCTCGCGGTAGGCGCGCTCGACCGACCGGTAGTCGTCGACATAGAGCTTGCGCTGCCCGCTGAGCGCCGCAGCGATGCGCTTGGCGCCGTCGGCATCGGGGCGCAGGTTCTCAGGCACCCCGGCGTCGGCGAACAGCTGCAGCTTGCCAAGCGGGTGGGTGTCTGACGCCGCCGCCAGCGCCTGCCGGTCGGCCATCACCGCGGCATCGAGACGGGCGAGCTGATCCATCAACGACCCGGCAAGGACCCAGCGCAGCTCGTCCGGCAGGGCCGGCCACGACGGCCGGGCATAGAACCGGTCATGAATGGTGAAACTCGGTCCAAGCGTAACGTGCCCCGGCGGTGGTGGCTCGCTGCTCTGCTCACCCGTATCGAACCACAAGGCGCTGCGGTGGCGGGCGCAGTACTTGCCGTCGATGACGCTGTATTCCCAGAACGGCATCGCCCGTTGGATCGATGACTCCGGCAACGGCAAGGAAGGCCGCGACCAGCCCGGCAGGTGGCGCATGTGAGGCTCATCGGCACCAGCGTGGTGAACACGGGTGCCGTATACGCGCATTCAATTGTGAGGAGCCGGCTGCACGCGAAGCGGGCGAGCAGCCGCTGTGGCGCCCCTTGCAGAATGGTCATGCTCCGCGCCAGGCTCTCACTCGTATTCGAGCCGGCCGCAATGACGACGATTGTAGAGACCGCGGTCAGGCCCAGCGTGATGGCGTGCTGGCGGGTGAACACCTCCGTGGCCTTGAGCCAGCGCACGAGGTGGCGGCCGAAGGACGTCGCCAGGATGGCCGCCAGCAGCCACCGGCCCGCACCTTTGAGGCGCGACCACAGTTCGGCCAGGGTCGGCATGATCTCCCCACAACCAGGACCCGCGGCCCGATCACACCAGAAGCGGACGACCGTGTACAGCGCTTCGCTCTCGGTCCGGAGTACGCCCCCTCCATCCCTCGTCATCCTCGCCCGAGCACACTGCAAGCGTGCGAAGGGCGGGGATCCAGCGTGAGAGTCGTCGAAGACACAAAATATGTCGGGCCTTCGGCACTCCTTGCGCTGGATTCCCGGCCTCGCTCCCCCGGATCAAGTCCCATAGGCGCTAACTTTTCGATTGGCAAATCAGTGGCGCTTTGATTCAAGCTGTGCATGGCGATGACTGACTTGCCTGGGGGATGGACCTGGAAGGGTGT
>JBIOVC010000530.1:0-3933 GCA_044867545.1 Hyphomicrobiaceae bacterium
CAAGGAGAGCTTCGCCTCGGTCTACTGCATAGCCAAGCAGCGTGCCTGCAAGTGACGGCCTTGCGGCCCTAGTCACTCGGCACCGGTAAGAATCGCCAGCGTGGCTCTCCAGGTCGAGAGTGCCGCGTGGTGAACCCTACTTCGCGGTCAGCAGCTCCTCGTGCAGCTTTCGCGCGGCTTCGATCTGTGCTGCCGGGGTTTTCAGCACCTCAGCAACGTAGACGCCAAGCTCCTTGCCACTCATCGGTACGATAGGAGTATCCGTCTTCTTAGCCTCGGCCTTGAAGTCGGGGTCGTCCAGCATCTTCGTGAACGCGGTCCGGAGCGCCTCGACGCGGTCGGCCGGCACCCCAGGCGGAAAGGCCAGAGCCCGCCCGATGGTTCCCGCCGAGGCGTAGATCTCCATCAGCGTCTTGTCGCCGGCGCTGCCGAACTCGGTCATCGCCGGCAAGTTCGGATACTCGGGCAGGCGCTTAGCCGCGATGGCGAAGAACGGCACGAGGTCACCGCTCTTCAGCTTGTCGCCATGAAGGATCAGCGCATTCGCCGTCGTCATGCCCGCACCGTCGAGCTCGCCGCGCTGCATGGCAAGGTGAATGTCGGAGGTGCCCTTGTAGCCGCCGATGATCCTGAATTTGGTTCCTGCGACCCGGTTCAACATCAGGGGCCCGAGCGCAAAAACATTGCCCGCACCCGTGGCGCCCATGGTCACCTCTTTCTTCTTGGCGTCCTCGAGCGTGCGCACGCCGGAGGCCTTCGTCGCCAGCGCAACGGCATCCGCGTCTGCTATCCGGCCGATGTACTGATAGTTGCCGGCGTTGAATTTCACGCCCTTGGTCAGCAGTGTCTCGTAGAGCACCTCGGCGTGGATCAGGTGGATCATCGATCCGTCCTTGGGCGCGACGTTGTGGGAGTAGTCCAGCGCCACGTTGCCGCCGGCGCCCGGCATGCTCTGCATGATGAGATTGGGCTGGCCGGGGATGTACTTGCGCAAGTGCCGGGCCGCGAGCTGCGCATAGAGGCCATAGGTGCCGCCGACGCCCGCGCCGATCAGGATTTGGACATCCTTGCCCTTGTAGAAGGCTTCGACTGAAGATTGCGCCCAGGCCTGGGGCTGGGCAGCCAAAGCAGTCGCGGCAGCCGCCGCAGCGGCCGCAATCAGCTTGCGCATATCACTTTCCTCCCTAGGGCGGTTCCAATCCCGCCAGATGCCGACGGCCCTTCGAGGAGCCGTTTCTTGAGGGAGCAAGATTGCCGTGCATCGGCGCCACTGGCAAGCGCGCTCGACAAAGGGGTTTTTGAGCCCGCGCGACTGTCGGCTAGATCTTCGCGACAATGGCTCGCTTGAGCCTGGAGATGCGGGCTTCGTTTCGCTTGTAGAACGTCCACTGCTTGACCCGCTTGGAGGTCAGCAGTCCGGCTCGCGACAGAATCTTCAGATGCTCGCTTACAGTCGGCTGACTCACTCCGAGCTTTTCCGCGATCAAGACGCCGCACACGCCGTCGGCAACAAGGTCGCCATCGACCTGGGGGCGAAAGTGCGCTTTCGGATGCTTCAGCCACTCCAGAATCAGGAGCCGGCGGTCGTTGGCCAGCGCTCGCAGCACCGTCTCGATGTCTTCG
Organism: Hyphomicrobiaceae bacterium; assembly: GCA_044867545.1. GTDB lineage: Bacteria > Pseudomonadota > Alphaproteobacteria > Rhizobiales > Hyphomicrobiaceae > DATLZB01. The sequence continues at coordinate 1,624 of JBIOVC010000530.1, forward strand.
CTGGAGATTGCCATATTGCCAATTAGCCAAGCGACGAAGTAATGTCAAACTGGTGTGCGACCGCGAGGAGGCTTGCCATGTCGGGCGTATCGACTGCGGTCAACCGCGAGCGAATCGCTCGGTGCGAGAAGGTCATTCGGCCCTACGTTCGACGCACGCCTGTGATAGAGATCGACGGCACCGACGTAGGTCTCGATGCGAGCAGGATCTGCCTCAAGCTGGAGCTGCTTCAGCACTCCGGCTCCTTCAAGGCCCGTGGTGCGTTCATGAACCTGCTCACACGCAACGTTCCTGCGTCCGGCGTAGTCGCGGCCTCTGGCGGCAATCATGGAGCGGCTGTCGCCTATGCAGCCATGGTGTTGAAGGTGCCAGCAAAGATCTTCGTTCCCACCATTGCTTCCGCAGCCAAGGTGCAACGCATACGCGAGTACGGTGCCGATCTCGTGATCGAAGGCGATGGATATGCCGAGGCGCTGGAGGCGAGCGAGGCGTGGGTCAAGCAATCTGGCGCCTTGCCCGTGCATGCGTTCGACCAGCACGAGACCATGCTCGGGCAGGGCAGCCTGGGCATCGAACTCAGCGAGCAGGCGCCGGATATCGATACGCTCCTTGTCTCGGTCGGAGGTGGCGGCCTGATCGCCGGCATCGCCGCGTGGTATGGCGGTGCAATCAAGATCGTCGGCGTCGAGCCGGTTGCCTCGCCGACGCTCACGAGGGCACTCGAGGCCGGCCATCCGGTAGACGCAGAGGTGGGGGGCTTGGCAGCGGATTCGCTGGCGCCGCGCCGAGTCGGTGAACGCGGATTTCCGATCGCCAAGGCCTTTGTGCATGGGACGGTGCTTGTGACCGACGACGCCATCCGGCACGCCCAGAACGTCCTCTGGCGGACACTGCGTGTTGTTGCGGAGCCGGGCGGAGCAGCAGCGTTCTCCGCTTTGGTATCCGAACGATACAAGCCGAAGAGAGGCGAGCGCGTCGGCGTCGTCATCAGCGGCGGAAATACCACCGCAGTAGACTTCGAACGGTGATGTCGGAAGCCCGACGCTCTAATTCTTGCCGGTTAGAAGCGCGAGCGCTTTCTTGGCGTCGAGCCGGCCGTCGTAGAGCGCGCGGCCGGCGATCGCGCCCTCAAGTATTGCGTGCTCAGGCTCGCGCAGCGCCTTCACATCGTCGATCGAGGCCAGACCGCCCGAGGCGATCACGGGTATGGAGGTCGTCTGGGCCAGTGCGACGGTTGCCGGCAGGTTGAGGCCCTTGAGCAGCCCGTCGCGGCCGATGTCGGTGAAGACGATGGCGGCGACGCCCGCATCCTCGAAGCGGCGGGCGAGATCGACGGCGGTGAGCTCGCTCGTCTCGGCCCAGCCTTCGACGGCGACGCGGCCGTCGCGGGCGTCGATTCCGACGACGATGCGGCCCGGAAAGGCGGCGCAGGCTTCGCGCACCAGCGCCGGGTTGCGGACGGCGACGGTGCCCAGGATGACGCGGCGGACGCCCTTGCCGAGCCACATCTCGACGGTGGCTAGGTCGCGGATGCCGCCACCGAGCTGAACCGGGATGGTCACGGCGGCGAGGATCGCCTCGACGGCAGCGGCATTGACCGGACGGCCGGCGAACGCGCCGTTGAGGTCGACGATGTGGAGCCAGCGAAACCCCTGCTGCTCGAAGGTACGGGCCTGGTCGGCGGGGTCGTCGTTGAAGACGGTGGCCCCGGCCATCTCGCCCTGCTTCAGGCGCACGCAGTGGCCGTCCTTGAGGTCGATTGCGGGAAACAGGATCATGTCGGTATCGGCCATCGTGCTGCTATCATCGTAGCGTTCAATCAGGTGAAGTGGTCGCAAGGTCAAGCAGCGTTACGTGTGATGTCCGTCGAACTTTCCCTCCCTGCCGTCGCGATGAAGCCGCACGGCCCCCTTACCCGCGCCGATGCCATCGACATCTGGATTGCGCGATGGCTCAGGATACGGCGCAAGGACCTCTGCCAGCGCTATCAGTGCGATCCCCGCCGGCTCTACGAGATCTGGGAGGAGCAGCGCTTTGCCGGCGCGCGCGAGGAGGCGCTGCAACTCTTCCGTGAGCGGTATCCGGGGCTCCTCGATCGCGTCGATTTCGGCCTGCACCGGCGGATTCCGAAGGCTGTGCATCCCGATCAGCTCGCCCTGTTCGAGCTGGCTGCCACCGGCCGTCCTTGATTCGCCCGCGCTAAGAACAAAAACCGAACTTAGGCTGGACGTCAGCGGCGACTCGTGGCAATGTTCTCTTTACGTTCTGCCCCGAACGCCTCTGACTGATCGTGGTGCGTACCGCTTACCG
>JBIOVC010000531.1:0-3815 GCA_044867545.1 Hyphomicrobiaceae bacterium
AAGGAGGTCATGCTGAAGGAGACCGTCGATGGCGAGTTCACGACCACCGACGACGTTGCCGACGCCGTGCTGTTCTTCGCCGCGGCCAAGAGCAACGTCATGACCGGGCAATCCGTAGTCGTCAGCCACGGCTGGTTCATGCAGTAGCGCCGGCGCTGTTGACAGGGCCTGAATGCAACTGGTGGGCGGCTCCCCTCCGGCATAGGCTGCGCGCGTTCGCGGTTTCAATGGGGAGCGACCATGTCCACTCCGGCCCGCGCCATCGTGCCTGATGCCTCGCCTGATGTCAGCGGTCGAAGCTTCGCCGACCTCGGCCCTGGCGATGTTGTGCGACTCGCCGCAATTCTGCGTCCGTTGCCATGGGTCGACGGCCTGATCACGGCGGCGATTGTCGCCCCTGAGCAGCCGGGCGATTGGCTCGAGCACATCTGGGCCGAGGGCGGGTTCGACAAGCTCACTCCGGCCGAGGCGGAGGATCTGTCGTCGCTGGCCGAGGACCACTTCATCCACGTCTGCAACTTGCTGTTCGAGGAGCCGGAGGCGTACCGGCCATTTCTCGGCAACCGGAGCGGCGAGATGGAAGCCGCAGCGCAGTGGGCGGCGGGCTTCCGCACCGGAATCCGGCTGCTGCCGGAGCCGTGGGAGCCGTTGATCGACGACGATGACGCGCGGGCCATGCTGGCCTCCATCTTCTGCCTCGAGCGGGACGAGGAGCTGGCCGAGGACTTGAGGGCCGATTCACCGTTCCGCGACCTGTCCCCGGCGGAGCGGGACGACCTGCGCGACGGGGCAATCTCGATACTCCCTCACGTGGTCCTGGCCTTCAACGCAGCCTCCGTCGAGCTCGACCCGATATTTGCCGACGGCGGTGTCGGCGGCCCGGAGGAACCCTACGTGCGCACCACGCCCAAGGTCGGCCGCAACGATCCCTGCCCTTGCGGCAGCGGCATGAAATACAAGAAGTGCTGCCGGGATCGGCTTGAGCAGGACTGCTAGTGCGGCACGCTGGATTCGCCACGGCCGTGCCGGTCACACCCTGATGCCGTAGGCGGTGAGGCGGCGCTCGATGCTCGAGATGCAGGTGTCGATCTCGACGGTCATTGCACGGCGGACGTCGATCTTCACCGACGGGTCGTAGAGCTCGCCCTGCAGGCAGACCTCGACGTTGAGCGCGCCCGACACCTCCTCGCGGCAGCGGCGGTATCCCTCCAGCTCGATCACCATCTCGTAGAGGCGCTTGATGTCGTCGGTGGTGGTGATCGCGAGCGGCTGGTTGTCGTTGTGCTCAGGCGCCGGCCCTTCCCCGACGGTCTGGTCCCCCGCGGCCGGGTCGTTGGTTGCGCTCATCCATGTCTCTCCCCGCTGGTACTTCATATTTGCCCTGTTGCGCTCGCTGACGATGAGGTCTCCCGGAACACGGTCGAGCGCGCGCCGCCTTGCGCGCCGACGGGAGTACTCAAGCAGAGGGCGGTGGGTGCAGTCTCCTGCCCTGACGATCGTCTCCGCAAATGCGGCGTAGTCCGCCGGCAGCTCGCCAAAATGCGACGCCCATTCACCCGCACGAGCGTCCATGGCAATGCACGCGAACAGGATTTAACAATGCTCGATTCCTATACGGCGCGTTGCGTGTTGTACAGACCGATACTCCCGTTGGTTTGACCCTGCGTCTTCGCCTTGTTCGTTCAAGCGGTTGGGATACGAACCATGACCACAGTCCTCGTCACCGGCGGATCGGGGTTCATTGGAGCCCACGCGATCCTGCAGCTCCTTGCCGCCGGGTATCAGGTTCGCACCACAGTACGCAACCTCGCGCGCGAGGCGGACGTCCGTGCGGCGCTGGCCGCCGGCGGCGCGGAGCCGGGCGAGCGGCTGTCCTTCTTCACCGCTGATCTGCTGAGCGATGACGGCTGGCCGGCGGCGGTGGCGGGCTGCGGATATGTGATGCACGTCGCCTCACCGCTGCCCGTTCACGCGCCGAAGGACGAGGACGAGCTGATCCTCCCGGCGCGCGAGGGCACCCTCCGCGTGTTGCGCGCCGCGCGCGATGCTCGAGTCCGCCGCGTCGTCGTCACCTCCTCGTTCGGCGCCGTCGGCTACGGCCATCCCGAGCACACGCGGTCGTTCGACGAGACGGACTGGACCGACGTCCGCGGCCCCAACGTGCAGCCCTACATCAAGTCGAAGACGCTTGCCGAGCGTGCGGCGTGGGACTTTGTGGCGGCGGAGGGTGGCGACCTCGAGCTTGCGGTGGTCAATCCGGTGGCAGTGCTCGGCCCGCCGCTCGGCGCCGACCTCTCCGCATCCCTCATGCTGATACGCGGCCTGCTCAACGGCCGCGTCCCCGCGATCCCGAAGGTCACCTTCGGCGTCGTCGATGTTCGCGACGTCGCCGACCTGCACTTGCGGGCGATGACGAATCCCGCCGCGAAAGGCGAGCGCTTCATCGCGGTCACGGAATTCCTGTCTCTCGGCAAGATCGCAGCCGTGCTCCGCACGCGGATGGTCAGCACGGCGGCCAAGGTTCCGCGCCGGCAGATCCCCGACTGGGTTGTCCGGGCGGCAGCGCTGTGGAGCCCGGCGGCGCGCGCCGCTGTGCCGCAGCTCGGATTCCGGCGGAGCGCCACCAGCGAGAAGGCGCGGCGCGTGCTTGGATGGGTGCCACGGCCGGCCGAGGAGGCGATCGTCGCGACGGCCGAGGGTCTCGTTCGACTGGAACTCGCGGGCAAGCGGCGCTGAAGCGGCCGCTTCGGACGGTCCGTGTGCGGGCTGTTCATCTCGCAAGGAAGGAGCCGGTAAAAATAGCGTGACCTTTCGCGGCTATTGCGCTCCTGGCGCTGTCGAACCAAGTAGAGAACGCACCCAACCTGACTTCTAGGGGTTTTTCCAATGCCGCTCCCGCAACTGCTGCTTGCGCTCGTCGTCGCCCCTGCGCTCGCGTTCCCGGCGCAGGCCGCCAATCCGTTCTCAGCCCTCTCGGGAAGCTGGTCGGGGTCGGGGTCGGTGCTGTTCGAGGGCGGCCAGAGGGAGCGGCTGCGGTGCAATGCGCGCTACACCAGCTCCGACGGCGGCAGCCGGCTCGCGCTCGCGCTGCGCTGCGCCAGCACGTCCGGGTCGATCGACCTCTCGGGCCGTCTCGTCGACCGCGGCGGCCGGGTGTCGGGCCAGTGGTCCGAGCGGAGCTTCGGTGTCGATGGCAACGCCATCGGCCGTTCGACCAACGACAGCCTCGTGCTGCGGCTCTCGGGAAGCGTCGCGGGCGCCATGTCGGTATCGTTCGCCGGGTCCCGCCACTCGGTCTCGGTCTCCACGGAGGGCACGGCGCTGCGCAACATCCGGATCTCGCTGCAGCGGCGGTAGGCGGGAGCCCGGGCCGCCTCGCCAGGCGTCGGGTTCGGGCGTAGTCTGCCGGCACAGAAGCGGCCAGGGAGACTGACATGCCCCACTACATCATGCTTGCGTCCTACACGGAGCAGGGCATCCGCACCATCCAGGACACCATCAAGCGGGCCGATGCGGTCAAGGAGACGGCCAAGAAGGCCGGCATCACCATGAAGGAAACGTACTGGACGCTCGGCCAGTACGATGTGGTCGCGGTGTTCGAGGCGCCCGGCGACGAGGCGATGACGGCGTTCGCGCTGAGCGTCGCCAAGCTCGGCAACGTCAAGACGCAGACGCTTCGTGCGTTCTCGCCAGACGAGATGCAGGCGATCCTGAAGAAGATGAAGTAGCCGCATTTGGCGTGCGCGCTGCGGTGCGAATCAGCTAGCTCGGATGTGAGGGCATCGCGGGCGGGGGCTTTCGCATGCGGCGGATAC
>JBIOVC010000532.1:0-14160 GCA_044867545.1 Hyphomicrobiaceae bacterium
AGCGTGGCGGTCGTCACCAAGAAGGCCGGCATCAAGAGCTGGAAGGACCTGAGGACCAAGGAGGCGATCGTGGCCGGCACGGGGGTCGGCACTGAGAGCGTGGTGGTGCCCTACGTGCTGCGCAACATCCTCGGCTTCAAGTACAAGGTGATCGCCGGCTATCCGGGGGGCAGCGAGATGAACCTCGCCATGCAGCGCGGCGAGGTCGACGGCCGCGGCACGTTCTCCTGGACCAGCATCAAGCCGCACTACAAGGAGTGGATCGAGAGCGGCGACTACGTGGTCCTCTACCAGCAGGGCTTGAGAAAACACCCCGACATTCCGAACGTGCCGCTGGTCACCGATCTTGCCGAGAACGACGACCAGAAGAAGCTGCTCGAGCTGCAATTCACGGCGTTCGAGCTGGGGCGGCCTTACTTCATGGCAGAGGGTGTGCCGGCGGATCGCGTCACGGCGATCAGGCGTGCGTTCGATCAGGCGATGAAGGACAAGGACCTGCTGGCAGACGCCGAGAAACAGAAGCTCGAGGTCAATCCGGCGACCGGCGAGGAGATGCAGGACATGCTGAAGCGCGTCTATGCCACGCCGAAGGCCCTGGTGGCGCGCCTCCAGGAGGCGAGCAAGGAAAAGCCGGACCTGAAGGAACTCGGGAAGTAGGGCAGCTCAGGGGTCAGACCTGGTGGGTCTGACCCCATGGCGACTCCGGAACATTAGCGATCCGCGCAACGCGGTCAGCGCCGCTCACGTGGTCATCGCGACCGGCATCGCGCCCCGGGGACCCGGCTTTCGCTTCAACTGAAACCGCGATAGGTCGTCCGGATGAGCCATCAGTCTCAAGATCGGGCGCGATCGGAAGTGACCGGCGTCATTCTGGCCGGTGGGCGCTCGCGCCGCATGGGTGTCGCCGACAAGGGGCTGATCGAGGTCGCCGGCAAGCCGATGCTGCAGCATGTGATCAGCCGGTTCAGTCCCCAGGTCGACCGTCTGCTCATCAACGCCAACGGCGATCCTGGCCGCTTCGTCCGCTTCGGGCTGCCGGTCGTCGCCGACACCATCGGGGGGTTCGCGGGTCCGCTCGCCGGCATCCTCGCCGGAATGCGCTGGGCCGAGGCGCACGTGCCGGGGGCCCGCTATCTCGCCACCGCCTCCGCGGATGCGCCGTTCCTGCCAGCGGACCTCGTTGCGCGGCTCAGCGACGCAATTTCCGGACGTGACAGAACAATCGCGCTCGCCGCATCCGGCGGCAACCTCCACCAGGTGATCGGGCTGTGGCCGCTGGCGCTCGCCGACGACCTCGAGCGCCAGCTCGCGGCCGGCCTCCGCAAGGTCCTGCACTGGACGGGGCGGCATGATAGCATCACGGTCGAGTTTCCGCCGGTCGAGATCGGCGGGCGCACGGTCGATCCGTTCTTCAATGCGAATACGCCGGAAGACCTCGATCGGGTGCGCGCTCTGCTGGACCGCTGACGATGAGCACGAAACCGCCCGCCGTGATCGGCATTGCCGGCTGGAAGAACTCCGGCAAGACGACGCTCGCCGTGCGGTTGATCGCCGAGCTCGTGCGGCGGGGGCTCAGGGTGGCCAGCGTCAAGCATGCGCACCACAGCTTCCAGATCGACGAGGGCGAGACCGACAGCGCGCGTCACCGCCGGGCGGGCGCGTCGCAGGTGGCAATCGCGTCCTCGAAGCGGTGGGCGATCGTGACCGAGCTCGGTGCGACGCCGGAGCCCGATCTCGGGGAGGTGCTCGGCCGCCTCGAGCCGTGCGATCTCGTGATCGTGGAAGGCTACAAGGCGGCGCCGATCACCAAGATCGAGGTCCGCCGCCGGGAGTCGGTCGATCATGAACCGCTGAGCAGCCGCGACCCGCATATCGTGGCGATCGCCGCCGACCATGAGGTCGAAGGCACAATCCTGCCGGCGTTCTCGATCGACGATATCGGGGGGATCGCCGACTTCGTCACGCGAACGCTGGGGCTTCCTGGGGGCAAAAGTTAGGCCTCTTGCCGCGGAACCAAGCGGCGGGCTTGGTTTTGGAGGCCGACAGGGCTACCTTAGAGGCGGACGGAACAACACGAGGCCGGGCGGCAGCCCGGCGGGAGCATAGATCTTGGCGGGCGTGCAACGGTCAGCCGCAGCCGCACATGCATCAATGCCGATGGTCGACCCATACGGCCGGCACGTGACCTACCTCCGGGTATCGGTCACGGACCGGTGCGACTTCCGGTGCCTTTACTGCATGTCGGAGCACATGACGTTCCTGCCGAAGCGGGACCTGCTCTCGCTCGAGGAGCTCGACCGGCTGTGCTCGGCATTCGTCGCCAAGGGCGTCCGCAAGCTCCGCCTGACGGGCGGGGAGCCGCTCGTGCGCAAGAACATCATGTGGCTGGTGCGGGCGCTGTCGCGGCACCTCGAGAGCGGCGCGCTCGACGAGCTGACGCTGACGACCAATGGCAGCCAGCTGGCTCGGTACGCGGATGAGCTGGCGGATGCCGGCGTCGAGCGGATCAACGTCTCGCTCGATACGCTGAAGGCGGACCGGTTCAAGGAGATCACGCGGTGGGGTGCGCTGCCGCAGGTGCTGGCGGGCATCGACGCGGCGGAACGGGCCGGGCTCAAGATCAAGCTCAATGCGGTGGCAATGAAAGGCGTCAACGAGGACGAGTTCGACGACCTCATCCGCTTCGCTCATGACCGCGGCTTCGACCTGACGCTGATCGAGACGATGCCGCTCGGCGATATCGACGGTGACCGGACCGAGCAGTTCCTGCCGCTGTCGATCGTGCGGGCCCGGCTGCTGGAGCGCTGGACGCTCGAGGACATTCCATATCGCTCGGGTGGGCCGGCGCGCTATGCAAGGATCGCCGAGACCGGCGGACGGCTCGGGTTCATCACGCCGATGACGCACAATTTCTGCGAGAGCTGCAACCGCGTGCGGATCACGTGCACCGGGACGCTCTACATGTGCCTCGGACAGGAGGACGCTGCCGACCTGCGGGCGCCGCTCCGCGCAAGCAGCGATGATGCATTGCTCAACGCGGCAATCGACGAGGCGATCCTGCGCAAGCCCAAGGGGCACGATTTCGTCATCGACCGCCGCACCCGGAAACCTGCCGTTGCCCGCCACATGAGCGTTACAGGCGGCTAGTGTGATGATCGAGAGGTTCACCGGTGCTCGCGGCACAATGAGACGAATTTCGCGATCAGGACACTAGCTATCGAGCACAGGCGAACTTCGGAATCGGGACACTAGGGCTCGACAAGCGCGGTGGGGGAGAGGGATCGATCCGAGCCGGCGGGGCCCGCGGTAAGTGCGGCACCGGCAGCGTCCAAAGACGCTCGCGGCGGGCTGCAGCCAGCTCCCGACCACCTCGGCGCATCCAACAATCTCAGGGGCATCGCGGCGATGCTGATCGCCTCTGGGTGTTTCGTCGTCGGCGATACGCTGGTCAAGGTGCTCGGCCGCGAGCTGCCGGTCGGCGAGATCATCTTCGTGCGAGGCGCCTTCGGCACGCTGGTCGTGCTGGCGATGGCGGCCGGGGCCGGGACGCTCGTCCATATCAGGTCCGCTGCGAAGCCTTTGCTGGCGTGGCGTAGCCTCAGCGAAGCCGGCTCCACCTGCCTGTTCTTCCTTGGGCTGATGCAGCTCTCCTATGCGGATGCGGCGGCGATCGTTCAGTTCACGCCGCTCGCTGTGACGGCCGGTGCGGCGCTGTTCCTGGCCGAGCCGGTCGGCTGGCGGCGATGGCTCGCGGCCGTGGCCGGCCTGATCGGCGTCCTGCTCATCGTGCGCCCCGGAACCAGCGCCTTCAGTTGGGCCGCGCTGCTGGTGATCGGCTGTGTGGTGTGTCTGACCGCACGGGACCTCATCACGCGGCAGATCGGCGCCGCCATTCCGGCACTGCTCGTCGCACTCGCATCGATCTTCGTGGTCGGCGTTGCGGGTCTCGCCATGATGCCGTTCGAAGCTTGGCGCATGCCGACCATCGCCGCATGGCTGCTGCTGCTGTGCGCGACGGGCAGCTCGGTTGCCGGCTTCTACTGGATGGTCGTCGCGATGCGATCGGGAGAGATGGCGGTGGTGTCGCCCTTCCGCTATGCCGCAATGCCGTTTGCGGTGGCCTCGAGCATTGTGGTGTTTGGAGACTGGCCGGATGCAATCGCGCTTGCTGGCATTCTGATCGTGATGGCCGCCGGCCTCTACACGTACCATCGCGAGCAGGTGCGCGCCCGTGGGCAGGTCAGCCAATGAGCGCGCGAACCTCGGTGCGGAGCTTGTCGAGGGTGAAGGGCTTGCTGACGCTCTTCACCGCCTTGCCGATCATCCGCTCGGCCCGCTCGAGCCCGCCGGCAAAGCCCGAGATCAGGAGGACCTTGAGGCGCGCGTCGGCGGCAAGCGCGCGCTCGGCCAGCGACACGCCATCGAGGCCAGGCATCTCGACGTCGCTGATCAGAAGATCGATCCCGCCGGGGGCGGCGGTCAGCCGCTCGAGGGCGTCCTGGCCGTCGAAGGCCTGTGTCACCTGGTGGCCGTCCGCCTCCAGGGCGCGGGCAATGACCTCCCGCGTCGCCTTGTCGTCGTCGGCAAGCAGAATGCGAACCATGGCTTCCTCCTGCACTTGCCGCCGCGCGGCTCCCGCGGCATTGGATAACTTGCCGATTCTGTGCCCGATTCGGGCTGGTCCGTGGCGGCAAGAGCGCCCCGGCCAGCACACGACGTCGCCATAATCCTAACCGATTGATCCCCAACCCGGCATCCACCATAACCATACCGCCGGAGCAGGGACGAGGTCACGTTCGCCGTGATACGAATGAACAATGTCGCGCTGAGGTATGGTCGCGGGCAGGAGGTGCTGCGCGAGGTCAACTTCCACCTGCGGCCCGGCTCGTTCCACTTCCTCACGGGACCGTCGGGCGCGGGCAAGACGTCCCTGCTCAGGCTGATGTTCCTGTCACTGCAGCCGACGCGCGGGCAACTCCAGCTGTTCGGGCAGGACGTGAGCCGCGTCTCGCCGCCGCGGCGCGCGCAACTCAGGCGACGGATCGGAATCGTGTTCCAGGACTTCCGCCTGCTCGATCATATGACGACCTGGGAGAACGTCGCGCTGCCGCTGAGCGTAGTCGGCAAGAAGGTCAGGGACTACAAGGAGGACGTCACGGATCTGCTGCAGTGGGTCGGCCTCGGCGAGCGCATGTATGCGGCACCCTCGGTGCTTTCGGGCGGCGAGAAGCAGCGCGCGGCGATCGCGCGGGCGGTGATCGGAAAGCCAGAGCTCTTGCTCGCCGACGAGCCGACCGGAAACGTCGACCCGCAGATGGGGCGGCGGCTGCTCAGGCTGTTCATCGAGCTCAACAGGCTCGGCACCTCGGTGGTCATCGCCACGCACGACTATCAATTGATGCGGCACTTCAAGGCGCCGCGGCTGGAGCTGCACGACGGCCATGTCCGGATCGTTTGATAGACCGGGCCCGGCGCGGCGTCAGCCGCTGCCGCAGCACGGCGCCGACTTCTTCGAGGCCTATGACGATCCGGTCACCGGGCCGACGACGGTGCGCACGCGAACGGAGTTCGGCGCGCCGGAGCGGGAGACCTACAAGCCCGCCCGCAGCCCACAGCCGGAGGTGGAGCCCGGGCGTACGGCGATCGTGCCGGCGGGCTCGGTCACCGGGCGCTCGCTGACGCTGGTGATCTCGATCATGTGCTTCCTCGCCTGCCTGACGGCGGGGGCGGTCTACATGATGAACCAGTCGGCCTCGGCGTGGCTCAGAGACATCGCCGGCGAGGTGACGGTGCAGGTCGAGCCGAGAGAGGGCACGGACGCCGACAAGACCGTCGAGGAGGTCGTCATCTATCTTGGGCGACAGCAGGGCATCGTCGCAGCGCGGCCGATGAGCCAGAGCGCCTCGGCGGCGCTGCTCGAGCCGTGGCTCGGGCAGAGCGACGTGCTGAAGGAGCTTCCGGTGCCGCGGCTGATCGCGATCGAGCTCGACCGGACGGCACCGCCCGACCTCAATGAGCTCAGGGGCGCGCTCACCCGGCAGTACCCCGGCGTCGTGCTCGATGATCATCGTCACTGGCAGCAGCAGATACGGGCGGTGACCCGCTCGTTCGCGCTCGGCGGGCTCGCCATCCTGATGCTGGTCGGCGCGGCGACCACTGCGATCATCGTATCGGCGACGCGCAGCGCGATGGCGTCGAACCGCGAGATCGTCGAGGTGCTGCATTTCGTCGGTGCCACCGACCGCTTCATCGCGCGCGAGTTCGAGGGCCATTTTCTGCGGCTCGGAATCCGCGCGGGCCTCGTCGGGGCGCTTTCGGCGATGGCCGTCTTCCTGGTCATGCCGACGGTGATGGAGATGCTCGGCGGGGGGAGCATCACCCTTGCCGAGATGCACCGGCTGATCGGCACCGGGGCGCTCGACACTCAGGGGTATTTACTGCTCGGCGGCGTCGTCATCGTCATCGCCGCGCTCTGCATGTTAACGTCTCGATTCGGCGTTTACCGCATCCTGCACACCCAGCAATAGGACGTGTTAAGCTCACTGCAACGTCGCTTGGTGGACACTGCCGGCGACAGGTCAGACGACCGGAGGGATTCGGCTCGGCCAAGGGCCTTAGGACCCCAAGGCACAGCAGTCAGGGCCGAAAGGGAAGCGTGAGATGGCACGCGCATCGCGAGTGTTGATGCTGCTCGGCGGCCTGGCGGTGGCAGCCTTCGCCATGGGGTTCGTCGTGTTTGCCAACGCTGCCCAGCGCGGGGGCCCGCCGGTGGTCGCTGCTGCCGACGGCATCGTCGTGCTGACGGGGCCGGACGACCGCATCCAGGAAGGGGTCCGGCTGTTGCGCCGCGGACTTGCGCGGCGACTGCTGATATCGGGCGTCAACCCGCGCACGCGGCGCGCGGACCTCAAGCGACTGGCGCAGACGGGTGTGCAGCAGGTCGATGCTCGCATCGACCTCGGCTACGACGCGCAGGACACCATCGGCAACGCCGATGAGACACGCAACTGGGTGACTCGCTGGCGCTTCAAGCGGCTGATCGTGGTGACCTCGAGCTACCACATGCCGCGCAGCCTGATCGAACTCGGCCGGGCGCTGCCGGGCGTCGAGCTGACACCGCATTCGGTGGTGCCCAGCCGGCTCCGCGACGAGCCCTGGTGGAGCCATTTCGGCACGGCGCGGATGCTGGCGGCCGAATATCTGAAGCTCATTCCGTCGGCCGCCCGGTTCGCCGCCTCGCGCCTTCTCGGTCCGCCCGAGGTGCATGCGATTGCCGCGGTACCGGCCAAGCGGCCTGGCTCTTGAACCTTACCTATGCTGCGTTCTCTGCTGTTCGCCGCCGCGTTCTACGTCGCAACAGCGCTGTTCCTGCTGCTCGGCAGCCCGTTGTTGCTCGCACCCCGCTCGTGGGCGATGGCGGGCCTCAGGGCGCATGCCCGAGCCTGCCTCTGGCTGCAGCGCACGATCATCGGCACGCGAATGGAGGTGCGCGGGCGGGAGCATCTTCCGGCCGGTCCGTGCCTGGTCGCTGCCAAGCACCAGTCGGCATGGGACACGTTCGCACTGGTGCCGTTGCTGCGCGATCCGGCACTCGTCATGAAGATCGAGCTGATGAGGATCCCGTTCTACGGATGGTTCTCGCGCAAGTTCGGCATGATCCCGATCCGGCGGGAGGCCGGGCCATCAGCGCTGCGCCAGCTCGTGCGTGATGCCCGGGATCGCATTGCGGCCGGTCGCGAGGTGCTGATCTTTCCGGAAGGTACGCGCCGGGCGCCCGGCGAGCCGCCCGACTACAAGCCTGGCGTGGTGCTGCTCTATGAGAGCCTCGGCGTTACCTGCGTGCCGATCGCACTCAACTCCGGCCTCTACTGGCCCCGCCGCAGCCTCCGCCGCCATCCCGGCACGATCATCGTCGAGTTCCTGGAGCCGCTACCGGCCGGGCTCAAGCGTGCCGAGTTCAAGGCGCTGCTCGAAGCGCGGATCGAGCAGGCGAGCAAGCGGCTGATCGCCGAAGCCGGCCAATCGGCCGATCCGCCGCCGCTGCCCGACGGAAGCGGCGTGCGGACTTGAGCCGTCATGCGGGCTTGCTAGCCGACCGACCGCTTGGGGGCCTTTTTCGACCGCCAGTGCCGGGCGCGCAGGTTGGTGAACGTGTCAGTTCCGCCGGGCGCGGCCGGCACGACGTGGTCGATCTCCCATCCGTGCTCGGTGAGCGCGCCGTACTCCATCCACCGGATCATGAGACCGTCGTCGTCCATGCGCTCGAACAGCGGGTCGTGACCGTCGATCTCGTGCGCTTTGAGCCACGCCGCAGCCTTGCGCTGCTCCTCGAGAGGCGGGCGTACCCAGGCAAATGATGTCGTTCTAGGGAATGAAACCAGCTCAGACATAGCGTTCCGTTCCTTCTGAGGATCGTGCGAAGGACGCGCCCGACACCACAAGAACGCAAAAACAACGCTACGGTTACTCAGGATGGCCGTTACCCGCATCGGGCCTACAGAGCGGGTACGCAAAACAGGGGGGCCGGTTCGCTGCCGGCACGCCCTTCTACACGAACCGGCTGGATATCGCGAGTCGTGCATCGGCAACTTTTTCGTGAACAAACATAGAACATAACTGGACTCATCCAGCGTGCCGGCCTACATTGCGGGTGAACAGAGCGAGCGTTGGATGAGCCGGGACGCAACAGAGCAGGCGCCGATCTCCCATCAGATATGGGACCTCAAGTACCGGCTGAAGGCTGCCGACGGTACGCCGCTCGAGGACAGCATCGACGCCACCTGGCGCCGGGTCGCCCAGGCCGCGGCCAGCGTCGAGCGGGGCGGCAGGCGCAAGCGCGCCCAGTGGGCCGAGCGCTTCCATGGGGCAATCGCGGACTTCGGCTTCCTGCCGGCCGGCCGGATCATCGCCGGGGCGGGCAGCGGCCGGCGGGTGACGCTTTTCAATTGCTTCGTGATGGGGCCGATCGACGACGATCTAGGCTCGATCTTCGAGAACGTGAAGGAAGCCGCGCTGACGATGCAGCAGGGCGGCGGCATTGGGCACGACTTCTCCACGCTTCGCCCCAAGGGTGCGCCGGTGAAGAGCACGGGGGCGGATGCCTCAGGCCCGGTCAGCTTCATGGATGTCTGGGACGCCATGTGCCAGACCATCATGTCGGCCGGAGCGCGGCGCGGGGCGATGATGGGCACCATGCGCTGCGACCATCCCGACATCGAGGAGTTCA
This sequence comes from Hyphomicrobiaceae bacterium, assembly GCA_044867545.1. Lineage (GTDB taxonomy): Bacteria > Pseudomonadota > Alphaproteobacteria > Rhizobiales > Hyphomicrobiaceae > DATLZB01. Next base: position 9,227 of record JBIOVC010000532.1, read on the forward strand.
TCGCGGCGAAGGGCGAGGCGGGGCGGCTCAGGAACTTCAATCTCTCGGTGCTGGTCAGCGACGCGTTCCTCACGGCCGTGCGCAATGACCAGCCCTGGAACCTGGTGTTCGGCGGCGCGGTCGTGCGTACGGTCAAGGCGCGCGAGTTGTGGGAGCGGCTGATGCGGGCGACCTACGACTATGCCGAGCCCGGAGTGATCTTCATCGACCGCATCAATCAGAACAACAACCTCGCGTATTGCGAGGAGATCCGCGCGACCAACCCGTGCGTCACTGCGGACACCTGGGTCCATACGAGCGAAGGACCGCGCCAGGTCGCCGACCTTATCGGAGAGGCCTTCTCCGTGCGGGTCGATGGGGAGGACTGGCGCGCCGAAGGCGGGTTCTTCGCAACCGGCCGCAAGCCGGTCCTCAAGCTGCGGACGAAGCAGGGGCACACGCTTCGGCTGACGTCCGACCACAAGCTGCTCGCCGTTACGGAAATCACTCGATACCGGCGTGAGACGAGCTGGCGCGAGGCGGGAAGCCTCCGCTCCGGCGACATCGTCATGCTCAACGACCACCGGCCGCGTCCAGAGTGGGGCGGGGCCGGCACGTTTGAAGAGGGCTTCCTTCTAGGTCTCCTCATCGGCGACGGGACGCTGAAGAAGGATGCTGCCGTGCTTTCGGTCTGGAAGCCCCGCCAAGCAGCCAACGGACCGGCAATTGGTGCGGACGGTGTCGACGGCGTTATGGAGGCAGCCGAACGCGCTGCACGTAGGCTGCCGCATCGGGCGGACTTCTGCGGCTGGTTCGAGGTGGCGGGCCGGCCCGAGTGGCGGCTCAAGCTGTCCGCTGTGAGGGACCTGGCTGTGGCCTTCGGCATGACGCCGGATGACAAATGCATCTCTCCACGGGCTGAGCGGACGTCGTCCGAGTTTCATCGGGGCCTCTTGCGCGGCCTGTTCGACTCGGACGGGTCCATCCAGGGGAGCCAGATCAAGGGCGCGAGCGTTCGGCTTGCCCAGTCTTCCCTCGCCCGGCTCGAGGCTGCGCAGCGTATGCTGTTGCGGCTCGGAGTCGCGTCGGTGATCTACACGAACCGGCGTGGTGCCGGCGTTCGGAAGCTTCCCGACGGCAGGGGCGGAGTTGCCATCTATCCGACGGCGCCTCAGCATGAGCTGGTGATCGCCGGCGACAATCTTGCTCAGTTCGCACGGCTTGTCGGATTCTCGGATCGCGCGAAGGGCCGAAGGCTCGACGTCATCCTGTCGGGCTACACGCGCGCTCTCAACAGGGAGCGCTTCTGCGCCGAGGTCCTCTCCATCGAACCCGACGGAGAGGCCGAGGTCTACGACGTACAGATACCGGGCCGTAACGCATTCGACGCCAACGGCCTGATCGCGCACAATTGCGGCGAGCAGCCGCTGCCGCCCTACGGCGCCTGCCTGCTCGGCTCGATCAATCTCGCGCAGCTTATCGAGCGGCCGTTCGAGAGCGGTGCCGGCATCGATCTCGCCAGGCTCGAGGAGCGGGTGCGGCTCGCCGTGCGCATGCTCGACAACTTCATCGACGTCTCGGGCTATCCGCTTACCGTCCAGCGCGACGAGGCCAAGGCCAAGCGGCGGATCGGGCTCGGGCTGACAGGCCTTGCGGACGCGCTGATCTTCATGGGCAAGCGCTACGGCACGGCGGAGGCCGCGGCGGTGGCGGAGAAGTGGATGGCGCACGTCGAGCGCGCCGCCTATCTGGCGAGCGCAGAGATCGCTGCCGAGAAGGGCGCCTTTCCGCTCTACGATGCAGAACAGTTCCTGGCGGGCCCCAATCTCCGCCGGCTCGATGCCGAGGTCAGATCGGCGATCGCGCGGCATGGAATCCGCAACGGCTGCCTGACCTCCATCGCGCCGACCGGCACGATCTCTCTGCTTGCCGGCAATGTATCGAGCGGCGTCGAGCCGGTGTTCGATTTCGAGTTCGAGCGCCGCGTGCGGATGGCGGACGGCAGTGTGCGCCAGCAGTCGGTGACCGACTACGCCTACGGCCGGTTCCGCGCGCGTTTCGGGCCCGATGCGCCGCTGCCCGACAGCTTCGTGACGGCGGGCCAGCTTCGGCCGCGCGAGCATCTCGAGATGCAGGCCGCCCTGCAGCGGCACGTGGACAGCTCGATCTCGAAGACCATCAACTGTCCGGCCGACATCCCGTTCGAGGCCTTCATGAACGTCTATCTCGATGCCTACGAGCTGGAGCTCAAGGGCTGCACGACCTTCCGTCCGAATGCGGTGACTGGGGCGGTGCTCACCGGCTCCATCGCCGCGCCGCAGCCCTCGGTCTCGATCCGGGCCGAGCGCGCGGCGGCGACGCCTCCAGCTTCCTCGCCTCAGGCGCCAGCCGGCGGCGAGGAGGGCGCTGCAAGCATCGTCTACATGGCAAGGCCGCTCGAGCGCGATCCGGCGCTCGCCGGCTATACCTACAAGCTCAAGTGGCCGAGCAGCGATCACGCGATCTACGTCACCATCAACGACATCGAGCGCGACGGCCGGCGGCGGCCGTTCGAGATCTTCATCAACACCAAGAACCTCGAGCACTACGCCTGGACGGTGGCGCTGACGCGGATGATCAGCGCGGTGTTCCGGCGCGGCGGCGACGTTGCTTTCGTCGTCGAGGAGCTCAAGGCCGTGTTCGACCCGCAAGGCGGCCACTGGGTCGGTGGGCGTTACGTGCCGAGCTTGCTGGCGGCGATCGGCGAGGTGATCGAGACGCACATGATCCGGACCGGTTTTCTGCAGCCGGCCGGCGCCGGCCAAATCGCAGAAGCCGACGCTGGAGAGGCAGGGCCGCGCACCGGAGCGCAGGCGATATCGCCGGGGCGGGCGCTGGCGGGAGCGCGCTTCTGTCCGCGCTGCTCACGGCCGGGGCTCGTACGGGAGGAAGGGTGCTGGGTATGCCATTCCTGCGGGTATTCACGCTGCAGTTGAACCACCGACGGCGGCCGCACGCTCAGCAGGAAGTTCCGGGCCTTACTTGGGAACTTCTTGGTATAGGCAACTTGACGCAGCTCAATGCGTGTATTGTGGTCCCGTTACTTTGTTTGGGATACGCCACATTTCGGCTTGAAAGCTCTGGTGGACCGTTGCAGTCCAAAGTGGCGCCAGTAGCAGCGCAGCGTTAAGTCAGTACGGGTTGCGGGTCATGACGGTGCGGATCGTTGATTTGCCCGAGGCGGCGTTCAAGCCTGCGGCGCGGACGAGTCGGCCTGCTCGGCGGGATCAGCCGGGCTCCTCGCACAACTTCGAGTTCTGGGGCGGTGCCTCCGGCCTGCGCTACGTTCACACCATCTACAGCCTGCTCGAATGCCCTGAGCTGCCGCGCGCGAACTACATGCTCGTGCGGCGAGACGCGGCGGGTCGCGCGCATGTGCTGCGGGTCGGGTGCCTCGTGCACAAGGCGTCGTCGCTCAATCTTGCCGAGGTGCGCCACAACGGTGCCAAGCTCGGCGCGAACGAGGTGCACGTCCATCTGCTCGCCCGCAGCGACGAGCAGCGCCGCCAGATCGAGCTCGATCTCTCGGCCGCGCAGACCTGCTGACCGTGGCGCCGGTCGTTTTCCGCCAGACAGCTTAACTTTCGCAATGGCCTAGCCGTCGCCGTCGAATAAGCGTGCGGCGAGCAGTCTACGATAGGTGAAGCGGCGGCGGTCGGCCGGCCGCATCAGGGGCACTGTGACGGGAAACCTGCGGCAGGCGGCGATCAGCGCACGAGCGCGGGTGTGCGCCGACCGCTCGGGTTTCCCACGAGCGAAGTGCGGACCGATCATCGTCAGCAGACGGTCGAGCTCCGGCTCACGGACGCCGAGGCCGTGGAGGTGGCGAAGCGTGCTGACGAGATAGTCGACGTTCGCGCCCGAGATGCCCGCTGCGGCGCGGATGAGGCGTGCCTGCGCGGCGAGCGGCAGCCGGCCGGCGTAGCTCGGGTGGGCGCGCTCCACCACGAAAGCGAGTGCGGAGACGTGTCCGTCACAGCCGGCGACGGCGTCCTCCAGCGTCACGGCGACCTGGGCCTCACGGTAGACGCCGTTGATCTGCTCGCGGGCGCGCAGATAGGCGAGCGTCGCCGCGGCATGAGCCGGTGACACGCGATAGGCGATGCCTTCGCAGGCGCCGCCGCGGTCGAGGCCCAGCACAAGACCGGGGCGCGCGGGGCTGCCGCGGTGATGGGTGGAGTAGATGCAAAAGCAGCGCCGCCAGCCGACGAGGCGCGCGTGGGCTGAGCATTCGGCCTCGAATCCCGGCCGCCACATCAGCGAGCCGTAACCGAATACCCACAACGGCGCCGGACCGGACCGGCGCGGTTCGGCGCTCACGGATCGCCTCGCTTGCCCGGCGCAGCGGCGGATGCCTTCCGGCCGAAGTCCGGCGCGGCTGTGTCTTGGCCCGCCTGGATGATGCCCTTGCGGATCGCGCGCGCCTCCGTGAACAATCGCTGCAGCGTCTCGCCGTCGCTGTAACGGATGGCGCGCTGGAGTGCGGTCAGGTCCTCGGAGAAGCGGCCGAGCATCTCCAGCACGGCTTCCTTGTTGTTGAGGAAGACATCGCGCCACATGACGGGATCGGAGGCGGCGATGCGGGTGAAGTCGCGGAAGCCGCCGGCGGAGAACTTGATGACCTCGCTGTCGGTGACGCGGCCGAGGTGCGCGGCGGTGTTGACGATGTTGTAGGCGATCAGGTGCGGCACGTGGCTGGTGATTGCGAGGACGAGGTCGTGGTGCTCGGCGGGCATGATCTCGATATGCGAGCCCATCGCGCGCCAGAGCCGCTCCAGCTTCGCCACGGCCTCGACGTCGGCGCCCGGCGGCGGGGTCAGCACGCACCAGCGGCCGTCGAAGAGCTCGGCGAAGCCGGCCTCGGGTCCGGAAAACTCGGTGCCGGCGATCGGATGGCCGGGGATGAAATGCACGCC
>JBIOVC010000533.1:0-3483 GCA_044867545.1 Hyphomicrobiaceae bacterium
TCGAGAAGTTCCTGCTCGATGTCGCCGACGAGCGCCCAACGGCCAACGCGCCCGCACACGGGTGCCTGCTCACCAACACGGCGGTGGAGATCGGCGCCCGAGAAGAGGAGATCGCCGCATTGGTGCGCAGGGCGTTTGCACGCCTGGAGCGGGCGTTGGCTGACCGTCTTGATCGGGCCCAGCAACAGGGGGACCTCGGTGCAGACACCGACCCCAAACAGTTTGCGCGCCAGCTCGTGGCCCTCGTTCAGGGCCTGAGGGTCATGACGAGGCTCGGGATCGAGCCGCGCGTGGCGCGCGACGCGGTGCGATCCGCGCTCGCGCCGCTGCGGCAAGAGTAACGAGGCAAAGCCTGCTGGCGGTGAAATGCCGGCAGTGGCAATGGGAGGTTGTGATGCAAGATCGAACAAGACCTTCGCCACGGCTGGCACCGCTGCCGGTCGATCATTCGACGGACCTCGAGGAGCCCTTCGCGGCGGTCGCCAAGAATCTCGGCTTCATCCCCAACAGCGTCCTCATTATGCAGCGCAAGCCCAAGATGGTGAGGGCGTTTGCGCAGATGGCCGCTGCCGTCTGGGATCCGGATAGCAAGGTGGACTGCGGCTTCAAGCGGTTGGTCGCTCATGTCGCCAGTCGCGCGGCCGGATGCCAGTACTGCATGGCGCATACCATCGGTGGCGCGGCGCACCTCGGCGTCGAGGAGGAAAGGATCGCCGCGATCTGGGAGTATCAATCCAGCCCCCTTTACACGGCGGCGGAGCGCGCCGCCCTGGATTTCGCGTTTGCCGCCAGTGTGGTGCCGAACGCCGTCACGGACGACTCGTTCGCAGAGCTGCGCACGCACTGGAGCGAGGAGCAAATCGTCGAGATCGTGGCCACCATCGCCATGTTCGGCTTTCTCAACCGCTGGAACGATACGATGGGCACCCCGCTCGAGGACGGGCCGATGGCCGCCGGCGAGAAGTACCTCTCCAGTGGTGGCTGGACAGCCGGTAAGCACCGTCGCTGAACGACCGATAAGGTGGCGCTCGCCCTGCGTGCCGGATGCGCCACCGACGCCAAGTAGCTTGGTCCTTCTCGGAGACTTTGCATGACTGTGACGTTGCCCCGCAGGGAACCTTCACCGAGTTGTGACCGCCCCGGTGGGGTGGTGCCGCTATTTGCTGCGGTTGCCGCACCCAGCCAAGAATGCGAAAGGAGTTCCCCATGCGTCTTCTGATCGCGATGCTGACGGTCCTCGCCATGACGCTGCCGGCGAAAGCCGCCGACGAGCTGACCGTCAGGAGCAGCAAGTACTCCGTGAAAGAGACCGTCGACCGGCTCACCGCTGCGCTCAAGGACAAGGGCATCGCGCCCGCTGCCAGGATCGACCACGCGGCGGCGGCGAAAGGCGTGGGACTGGAGCTCAAGCCGACCGAGGTATTGCTGTTCGGCAATCCCAGGCTCGGCACGCCGCTGATGCAGACCAACCGCCACATTGGCATCGATCTGCCAATGAAGGTGCTGGCCTGGGAGGATGACGGCGGCAAGGTATGGATCGGCTACACACCAGTCGAAACGCTGAAGATGCGCTACAAGATCGAGGGCCGGGATGATGTGCTGAAGAGCATGGCGGGCGCGCTCGAAGCTTTTGTGGCCTCCGCTGCCAATTGAGGTCATCGGGGGCGGAGTCTTTGAATGGCCCTGGCCGGCGGACTAGCCCAGCTTGATTCCAAAGAGTTGGTGCAGATGTGTCAGGTTTCGTGAAGCCGATTCGGCAGTCGAGCGTCGGCAATCGCAACAAGAGAGCAAGCGGCAAAAGGATCGGCTACCCCGACTGCCGACCCCCGACTGCCGACGCCCGACAAGACACTCGGTCTGAGGCAGAGCCTCGTTAGGGTTCGTTTGACAGAATGGACTATCTGGTACATTTTGCGTGATACGCGCGGGTCGCGGGTGCCCGGCTGGCTGGAGAGCGGCTCGCGGCATCGACTCGCCGGTCAAGCTCGCCGATCCCGGCTGGGACAAGAAAAAACGGGCGACCGAGGAACACAAGGGGGTACCCCATGCATCGCAGAGCATTCCTGACGTCGGCGGCAGCCGCCGCCACCCTTCGCTTCACGCCGTCGGCATCGGCGCAGGATGTCATCAAGATCCCCAATGTCATCGAGCTGTCCGGGGCGGGCGCCACGGTCGGCAACAACTGGAGGAACGGCTCGTCGCTGGCCGTCGAGGAGATCAACGCGACAGGCGGCATCTTGGGCAGGAGGATCCAGCTGGAGTTCGTCGATACCGCCTCCGACCCCGGCAGGGCGCGTGCCGCCATCCAGCGTGCCCTCGACGAGCAACCGGTCGCCATCTTCGGACCGATCTACTCGGGCTCGGTGAGTGCAACCCTTCAGCTGACCAACGAGGCGCAGGTCCCGCAGATCATAGGCGGGGAAGCGGCCAACCTCACCGCCCAGGGCTCGAGATATCTCTTCCGCACGTCGTTCGGGCAGAACGTTTCGATGCCGAAGATCGCCAACTACCTGCGCGACGAGGTCAAGGCCCGGTCGCTGGCGATCGTCTATGTCAACAACGATTTCGGCAGGGGCGGCCGCAACGCCATCGTGGGTGAGCTTGCCAGCCGCGGTATCAAGGCGGCCGCCGACCTCTCCACCGAGTCGGGGCAGGCCGATTTCGCTGCCGACGTCATCAGGCTGAAAGGCGCCAATGCCGATGCGGTATTCGTCTATCTCAACGAGGAGGAGAGCGCGCGCTTCCTGATCGAGGCCAGGAAGCAGGGGCTGGACAAGCCGCTGATCGGCGAAACCACGTTGCTCGGCCAAAAGGTGATCGACCTGGCCAAGGAGGCGGCCAACGGTGTGAGAGGCCATGTCGGTCTCACCGTCGATGCGCCCATTCCCGCGATCCAGGAGTTCGGCAGAAAGTTCCAGGCCCGGTTCAACTACAAGCCCGACCACAACGGCGTGAAGGGCTATATTGCCCCAACCATGATCAAGGTCGCCGCCGAGAAGGCGGGCAAGCTCGATCCCAAGGCGATCGCCGCTGCCTTGCGGGGCCTCACCATCAAGCCCGAGCAGGCGCCGGGAATCCTGATCGAGGCGACCTGGGATGAGACGGGAGAGATCGATCGCATCTCCTTCCTCGCCGAGGTGAGAGATGGCCGGCAGGCGATCACGCAGGTCCTGCCGAAGCTCAGGCCGTGAGGTGGGCGCCTCTCTGGCCAAGTCGGCACTGGGGGCGGATGACTTCCGCCCCGCACGGACCTTGATACGATGACCGACTTCGTCCAGCTCGCCGTTGCCGGCCTCGCGACCGGCGCCATCTACGCGTTGGCGGCCATCGGCTTCACCCTGCTGTGGCAGGCCTCCCAGACCATCAACTTCGCCCAGGGCGAGTTTGTCATGCTGCCGGCGTTTTTCGCCCTGGCGGGCATGAAGTGGCTCGATTTGCCGTTCTCGCTGGCGGCCCTGCTCGCGATCGCGCTGGCGCTGCTGG
>JBIOVC010000534.1:0-8886 GCA_044867545.1 Hyphomicrobiaceae bacterium
AACGGAGCACGAGGACCTTCGATCGGCGTCTGCCACAGCCGCCCGTGAAGGAACAAGCTGCCGGGGTGCGATTCGTCCGGACACGGCCACTGCAGGCCGCCGAGCGCCTCGAGCCGTTGGTAGCTCATACCGGCATGCCAGGTCGACAGGCTGCGCAGCTCGTTCCACAGGTCGTTCGCCGTCGGATGACCCCAGTCGCATCCGCACCGCCGCGCAAGGTCGCACATGATGTCGATGTCGTCGCGTGCGCCCGCCGGTGGATCGAGCGCCTTCCGGTCATCATCATGGCCGGGGGCAGCGCCGGGCCCGACCTCGGTTACACTGTGCCGGTCCATCTCGATCGCGTTGCGGCCGACTTTACGGATCTCAGGATCATCGTCTCCCACGGCGGTTGGCCGTGGGTTCATCAGATGCTGCACATCGCCTACCGGCGTCCGAACGTCTATCTGTCGCCGGATCAATATCTGGCGAACATGCCGGGAATGGACGACTACGTGAAGGCGGCCGACGGCTTTCTGGCGGATCGCTTTCTCTACGCGAGCTCGTATCCCTTCATTCCGCTGGAGCCCTACGCGAGGTGGTTCCGGTCCCTGCCGATCCGCCCGCAATCGATGGAGAAGGTGCTCTATCTGAACGCGGCGGCGTTGCTCGGCATCGACGTCGGAGCAGCGGATTCACCGCGCACACGGCTATGAGAGCTGCGCGGCGAGACCCGCTCCAGGCGCGGACAGGGCAGAGCATTCGACCCCAGAAAAGGCAGCGAGAGGGCAACGATGAAGTATGTCAATCTGGGTAACTCTGGACTTCAGGTCAGCAGAATTTGTCTTGGCGGAAACTCGTGGGGCTCGAAGGGCAAGCGGCAGTGGTCCGGCCTGGACGCCGAGGACAGCAGGCCCTTTCTGAAGAGAGCCTTGGATCTCGGCATCAACTTCTTCGATACGGCGCCGGCCTACAGTGACGGCGGCAGCGAGGAGGTGCTGGGCACGTGTCTGGTCGGCTCGGTACCGCGCGAAGAGCTGGTGCTGCTCAGCAAGGTCGGCTTCCCGAAGACCGGTCCCAACAAATCGGGACTGAGCCGCAAGCACATCATGGCGAGCATCGACGCAACACTTCGCAGGTTGCGAACCGACTACGTCGATCTCTACGTCATCCATCGCTTCGATCCGCTGACGCCGATTGAGGAATCCATGACGGCACTGTCGGATGTGGTGCGCGCGGGCAAGGCCCGCTATCTCGGTGCATCAGCCATGGCCGTTCACCATTTCATCAGGATGCACCTGTTCGCCAAGGCAAACGGGCTGACGGCCTTCATCGAGATGCAGAATCTGTACAACCTGCTCTACCGCGAGGATGAGCGCGAGCTGGTCCCGTTCTGCCGCGAGGAGGGCATCGGCATGACGCCATACAGTCCGCTCGCGCGCGGGCTCCTGTCCGGAGCGCGCAACGCGGACGGGAGCGGCAACTCGGAGCGTGCGCGGGGCGACATTCAAAAGACGAGCGAGTTCTACCGCGATCACACCCCGGCGATCCTGGACGCTGTCCGTAAGGTCGCCGAGGCTCATTCCGTCAAGCCGGCCCAGGTGGCACTTGCCTGGCTGCTCCATCAGGACGCGGTCACGGCTCCGATCATAGGCGCCACGAGGCTGGAGCACATCGATGATGCTGCCGGCGCGCTCGAGGTGAAGCTGAGCGCGGATCAGCTCGTCTCCCTCCAGTCCCCTTACCAGCCGAGGTCGCCGCTCACCTGAGCAGCCCGCATCGATCAAGCAAGGAGTGCGCTACCGCCACGCGAGGCATGAATTGGGAGGTCAGTGATGTCGCAGGACGAGCGCAAGGCAACGATCAAGAACATCGCGGAGACGCCGTGGCGGCAGTTTCCCAATCACTTCGGCGGTGCACTGTCGAAGCCGCTGGTGATGCCAGACACCATGAAGTCGAAGCACCTCGACTATCGGATCTCGATGTACCAGCCGATGGCCTACGTCGAGCGGCACAGCCACAAGGTCCAGGAGCAGGTCTATCACGTGCTCGAAGGCGAGGGGCTGATGGAAATCGGCGACAAGACGCACGTTGTGCGCAAGCATGACGTCATCTACCTGCCGCCGGGCGTGCCCCACTCGATCAGCAATACCGGTCTCATCGATCTGGTTTTCATCGTGGCGACCTCGCCGGTCACCGACGACGAGCCGCGTTAGAGTGACGGCACCTGCAGGGATCGGACGGCTCGGCGTTCAAACCGAGACTGAGACGCCGCCATCGACATGCCAGGTGGCCCCGCTGACAAAGCTTGCGCGCTCGGAAGCGAGGAAGGCAACGACGGCGGCGACCTCCTCGGGCTTGCCCATGCGGCCCACCGGGATTTTGGCAACGCGTTCGGCCCGCACCTCCTGCACGCTCTGGCCGGTGATAGCGGCCCACTTGCGCATCGTTTCGTCCTGGCGATCGGTATCGATGATGTGCGGGATGACGCAATTGATGAGTATGCCCTTGGCCGCGTACTGCAGCGCCAGCGCCTTGCTGAGATTGAGCACGGCCGCATTGTTGAGGCCGACGGGAATCGTCGTGACGTGCGGCTGGCGGGAGGCGAGACCGGAAATATTGACGATGCGGCCCCAGCCGCGCTCGACCATCACCGGAATGACGTGGCGCAGACACCTTGCATAGCCGTTGAGCTTCTCCTCGAAGATCTCGAGCCACTGCGCCTCGCTGATCTTTAGGAAGTCCGCGGGATTCACCGTCGCCGCGGCATTGATCAGAATGTCGACGCCGCCGAGCTCGGAGACGACGCGACCGACCATCGCGCTGACGGACGAGTCGCTGCGCAACTCGGTCGGCACCGCAATCACGGTGCCACCCGTCCTTGCGGCCAACTGAGCGCGCGCCTTTTCCAGGCGATCGCGATCGCGGCTGACCAGGGCCACCTTGACGCCCTCGCTCAAGAGACCCGCCGCGCAGGCATGACCCACGCCGCGGCTACCGCCGGTGACGATCGCTATCCTGTCCTTGATGCCGAGATCCATCGGTCCCCCAGTTTCTCCCGTGTCATCGGGAGGCATCCGCGGCGATGAAGCGGGGTCGGGTCGGGCTCTGTCCGGCCCGACCCACCCAATCGTCACTTGGCGAGCTGGTACTTGTCGACCAGCTCCTGCATGTGATCGACCATGCCTTTGATCGCCGCATTGGCTTGCGCCGCACCGAGATAGGCAGGCGGCTGGCCGCTCTTATTCATTGCCTCTTTGAACTCGGGGATCTCGGTGACCTTGCGGCAGACGCCGTCCCAGTACTTGACGACGCTCTCCGGCAGGCCCGGTGGACCCACCAACGCCCGGTACCGCTCGGAGACGACGTCGTAGCCGAGCTCCTTGAATGTGGGCACCTCCGACACCTCCTTGCTCCGCTGCGGGGATGCAATCGCCAGAGTGCGGAGCTTGCCTTTCTGCGCAACGGCGAACAGCGCACTGGCCACCATCACATCCGTGGTTCCGGCGAGCGTACCCTCCAGGGCCTGCGCGCCGCCGGTGAACGGGATCTGGGTGAATTGGGTGCCGGTGCCCTTCTCGATCAGCAGGGTCGTCATGAAATCGGCGCCGAGCGTCCCGGTGTTCGCCGCCTTTATCTTCTGGGGATTGGCCTTTGCGAACTTGACGAGGTCCGCGAGCGTCTTGAACTGACTGTCCTCGCGCACGAGCAGAACGTCAGGCACGACCGCGTAAATGCAGATGTTGGTGAACTGATCGAGCTTGTAGCCGGTCTGTTTCGGCCGTACCAGCGCGGGAATTATGCTGAAGGGCGGCGTCGCGATCGCGAGCGTGTAGCCATCGGGCTTCACATGCATGAGCTCGGCCCAGCCGCGGGTGCCGCCGGCGCCCGGCTTGTTCACGATCACCAGCGGCTTACCGACGATTTTCTCGGCATACAGATTGAATGTCCGCTGTGAGGCGTCGGCGCCACCGCCCGGATCGAAGGGCACGATGAACTGCACCGTACGATCCGGATAGTCGTCAGCAGCGACAACGCTCGCAAATGATGTCGCCGTGACCAGGACCGCAGCAGCGGCCAGTGCACTTCCAACGCGTCTCACCATAGTCGTTTCCTCCTTTGCTGGCGTTGCAGGGCGCCTTCAGTTGACACTCTTGCGATTTTGATCTGCTCGTGCCCGCCCGGTCGCGCCGACGCGGGGCAGCACCTCGCGACCCAGAGTCCCGATGATCCTGTATCGCTCGTCCTGGTGGAAGGGCATCGCGACGATCATGTTCTGGCACTCAGGATCGCGCGGGCGCAATGACGCAAACGCTCATTTTGTGATGGAACCTAGCAGCAAATTCGGGATAAGCAAGGATCAACGGACCTGCCGCGGCGTCAATTGCGGCGCGTACTGTCATTCAGCGAAACGATCCCTCGGCGCCTCTTGTGGTGGAGCGCGCAATGAACCGTTCAACCCGGTGAGGTTCCAATCATGGGCCCCTACAGCCCGCCACAGCCCATCAAGACCGAGGTCGCGGCCGTGGTGCCGGAGAAGTACGCGAGGGCAGGCTCGCATCCCGGCAGAGTGACGAGCCGCTACGCCCGCCCGCAGACCGGCGTTGACTTCTACCTCGAGGGACCTGCCTTCGATCGGCAGGGCAATCTCTACTTCACCGATGTGCCCTATGGGCGAATATTCCGGATGTCACCCGGCGGTCAGATCGACCTCGTCGCGGAATACGACGGCGAGCCCAACGGCCTCAAGATCCACAAGGACGGTCGGATATTCATCGCCGATTACCAGCACGGGCTCATGGTGCTCGATGCGGGCTCCGGCACGATTGAGCCTTTCGACGGATTCCGGACCGCGGAGCGCTTCAAGGGCCTCAACGACCTGGTATTCGCCGGCAACGGTGATCTCTACTTCACGGACCAGGGCAAGACCGGGCTGCACGATCCGACCGGGCGCGTCTATCGCTACACGGCGACCGGGCATCTGCAGGCCCTGATCGAAACGCTGCCCGGCCCGAACGGCATCGCGCTGAGCCCTGACGAAAAGACTCTCTACGTGAACTCGCGCGCCAACGCGATCTGGTGGCAGCCGCTCCACGATGAGCGCCCGACCGCCAGGGTCGGCACGTTCGCGACCATGACGGGATTCGGCACACCCGACGGCATGGCCGTCGACGAGGATGGAAACGTGCTCACCGCCCAGGCCAACATGGGCGTCGTCTGGGTGTTCAACCGGGTCGGTTTGCCGATCTACCGGATCGAGACTTGCACCAGCGACAAGCTCACCAACCTCGCCTACGGCGAGCCGGATCGAAAGGACCTTTACATTCTGGACGGCCACGGCAAAGTCCTGATCGCACGGATGCCGGTGCCCGGCCTCAAGATGTATTCCCACCAATAATGGGCGAGGCGGTGCCGGCAGGGGAGGACCGGGAAGCGTGATACTTACCAACCGAATCAAGGATGCAATCCGTGGCCGCCGCAAGGCTTATGGAGTGCGCCTGACGTTTCCCTCGCCCGAGCTCATCGATATGCTGGCGCCGGCTGCTCTCGACTTCGTCTTCCTCGACTGCGAGCACGGCATCCTCGATATGGCCGGCGTCGAGAACGCCTGCCGGGCAGCAGATCTCACCGGGCCCACACCGGTCGCCCGGCTTCCCGACATCGGGACAGGCACGATCACTCAATTCCTCGACCGCGGGATTCGCGGCATCATCGGGCCTCACATCGAGACCAAGGCCGACGCGCGACAGCTTGTCGATGCCGCACGTTTTGGCCCGGCGGGCCATCGTTCTTTCGGCGGCGCGCGGGGGACCAACTATCAGAGCGGCATCAAAGACCTGCCCGCCTTTCTTGCGGCTTGCAACGAAAGCATCCTGATCGGTGCGATGCTCGAGAGCCGGCTCGCGATCGACAATCTGGACGATATCCTTTCGGTGCCGGGCATCGACTATCTGATGTTCGGCCCGGCCGACTTCGCGCAGGACCTTGGCTATCCGGGCAACCTTTCTCATCTCGAGGTGAAGAAGGCCATGGACGCCGCGATCGCCCGTATTCACGCCGCTGGACGTCTGATGCGCGAGGACATCATGGTGATGGCCAACGCCAAGGACCTGCTGCTCGATGCGACGGTCCGCTTTCTCGAACCGCGCAACGCCTGATCGATGACCCGTTGGCGCCATCGGTTGGGGACCGCTCGCGAACCCGGGACGCCGATTGCGACAGCTTGGGCACGTCAACGCAATCGTGGGTCGGTCCCCACCAACGGGCCCAACAAGAACCCTGACAAGACGAACGAGAGTGAAACGCCAAGAGATGTGGCAGAGGTGAAGAGAGCCTCGAGCCCGTCGTTGGGACACCGCCGGCAGCCTTGCTGTGTCCCGCAACTATGGACCGGTCGATGTGGCTCGAACTCCTTGACGGCATACTGGCAAACCTGCAGCCGCTGAACCTGGCGGTCATCCTGATCGGAACGGTGGTCGGGCTGGTGATCGGCGCGCTGCCCGGCCTGTCGGCGGTCAGCGGCGTGGCGCTGGTCCTGCCGTTCACCTTCACGATGAGCCCGAGCCTCGGTCTGATCATACTGGCGTCCGTCTACATGGCCGCCGAGTACGGCGGCTCGATCTCGGCCATCCTGATCAACACGCCCGGCACCTCGGGCGCCGCCTGCACGACGCTCGACGGCTATCCTCTGACGCAGAAGGGCCATGCCCAGGAGGCGCTTTACGTCTCGCTGCTCGCGAGCGCGGTGGGCGGTGCGTTCGGCGCGCTGGTGCTGATCTTCTTCACGCCGGTCCTGGCCGAGGCATCGCTGCTGCTCGGTCCCGCCGAGATGTTCTGGATCGCGGTCTCGGGACTTGCGCTGGTGGCGAGCTTGTCCGGCCGGCACACGATCAAAGGCATGATCGGAGCGCTGATCGGGATCGGGCTGACGCTCGTCGGCCAGGATGCCATCAGCGGCGACATGCGCTTCACCTTCGACGACTACCGTTTCGTGGGCGGAATACCCCTGGTCCCGGCACTGCTCGGGCTGTTTGCGATCGCCAATATCCTGAGCCTCCTCGAGCAGCCACACCAGCCGGTTGCGCCTTTGATCATCAGGAAGGGCGCGCTGCGCGCAGTCATCGACCGCCTGCTCAACATGAAGCTAATGCTGCTTTGGACCAGCGCGCTCGGGACATTGATCGGGGTCATTCCCGGAGCCGGTGCGTCCATCTCGGCTTTCGTGGCCTACGCGGAGGCCAAGCGCATGTCCAAGAATCGCGACGAATTCGGCAAGGGCTCCTATGAAGGCGTGGCTGCTCCCGAGGCGGCAAACAACGCCTGCGTAGGCGGCGCCCTGGTGCCCCTGCTCGCGCTCGGAATTCCGGGCTCGGGCTCGGCGGCCATCATGTTCGGTGCCCTGACCATACATGGCCTTATCCCGGGACCGCGCCTGTTCGCCGAGCGCGGCGATCTCGTCTACGGCTTCATGATCGGTGTCATGTTCACGGTCGTCGCGATGCTGATCGTCGGATTGGCGACCATCCGATGGTCGAGTCTGATCGTCCACGTACCGCGCAAGGCGATGCTGCCGGGCGTTCTCGTGCTCTCCATGATCGGAACCTACGGCCTCAGCAACAGCCTGTTCGATGTCTATGTGCTGCTGCTGGTCGGCTTCACCGCGTATCTGTTGGCGAAGATCGACGTGCCCCCGGTGACGATCGCGCTCGGTCTCGTGCTCGGCCGGATCATGGAGGAGAGCTTCCAGCAGGCGGCGCTGGTCGGAAAGGTCGACGCGGGCTCCACCTGGCTCTACTTCGCCCAGCGCCCGCTCGCGATCGTGCTGATGCTGCTGGCGCTCGGCATTCTGGCGGGAGGGATCGCCCAGATCGTGCGGATGCGGAGCACCGACATGCAGGAAGCCGCGCCATCGGAGGCTCATGCCGGCCGCGGCATAAGCCTCAGGGCCGCAAACGTCATACTGAGCGCCGTACTCATTGCCGTCGCAATCTACGTGTGCAGCGAGGCAAGCGGCTTCTCGGCTCAGGGTGCGCTGTTTCCGCGGCTCGTCGCCGATGCCTTCCTGGCAATCGGCGGCCTGCTGCTGGTGATCAACCTCAATCCGAGGACCGGCGCCGTGCGCGCTGCTGTCCGACCGTTCTCGACGGTTCCCTGGGCCCACCTGCTGGTGATCGTGGTGGCGCTCATGTCGCTGGCGGTCGGTGCGGACTACATCGGATTCTACGAATGCGCGTTCCTGTTCAGCCTGTTCGTGTTCTGGCTGCTGTCGGCCGACATTTCCGAGGCGTGGCGCAGGATCGCGATGTCGGCGGGATTCGCGGCGGGCTTCACCGCGCTGACTTATCTCGCATTTGGGGTCGTGCTGGCGATTCCGACCCCGCCCGGTATCCTGATTTCGGTTTGACCTAGTGTCCCGATTCCGAAGTCCGCCTGTCCTCGATGCTGGGTTCCCGAGCGAACTTCGGAATCATAAGGGACACTAGAATCATAGAGTTGCTAGTGTGATTCAGATCGAGAAATTCGCTCAGAGGGAAGCCGCAAGCACCGGCGAATTTCTCGATCATCACACTAGCCTCCGCCGGCGGGAAGGGGGCGGGTCACGGTCAGTGACCGGATGTCGGAGGCCAGCAGCCGCTCCATGCGTTCCGCGGCGCTGCGCAGGAGCGGCAGTATCTTGGCCACTGTCTCCTCGGCGGACATGCGCACCAGCGGAACCTGGCAGCGAGGCCCGCCACCACGCGGCTCTGCGGATCGGTGATCGGCACCGCGACGGCAAAGATGCCGAGCGTCGTCGCCTGATTGGAGAGTGAGTAGCCTTGCCGTCGGATGAGGGCGAAGTCCTTTTCCAGTTCGTCCTCATCGACGATCGTGTAGGGCGTGAAGCGTTTGAGCGCTCTGGCGCCGATC
>JBIOVC010000535.1:0-7584 GCA_044867545.1 Hyphomicrobiaceae bacterium
ATTGAGGGGGATGTCGTAGAACGCCGTCGTGCCGTCGAGCCCGCGCACCGCCAGCACCGAGACCTCGAAGGAGAAGTCGACCTGCGCTTCGAGCACGCAAGGCGCGCGCCCCGTCTCCTCGAACGCGCCCGCCGCCTCGCCGGCAACCTTGATCCGCACCTGCCCCTTGCCGTCGTAGCCGAGGCGCCGCGTCTTCAGGATCGCCGGCAGCCCGACCGTCCGGCAGGCGGGGTCCAGCGCATTGGGTCCGTCTACCGGGGCATATCGCGCAACGGCAAGCCCGAGCTGCTCGGCGAACCGCTTCTCTTCGAGCCGGTCCTGCGCCACCGCCAGCGCCTTGGGGCCGGGACGCACCGGCCGGATGCGCCCGGCGGCTGCTGCCGCCGCGAGCGGTACGTTCTCGAACTCGTAGGTGACGACATCGACACTCCGCGCGAATGCCTCAATTCCGTTGAGGTCCTCGAACGCGCCGACACTCGAGTGGCTGGTGACGTCGAAGGCAGGCCCGCCCTCGTCCGAGTAGACGTGCGTCCTAAAGCCGAGCCGCGCGGCCGCGAGCACCAGCATGCGGCCGAGCTGACCGCTGCCGAGGATACCGATGGTGCTGCCGGGCGGCAGTGGCGCCGCCTGCGGGGTCCCCACGTCAGGCCCCATCCTTCGGCGCCTCGGCGACCGAAGCGGTCTCGCGCGCGCGCCGCTCGTCGAGCCGCTTGGCGAGCGCATTGTCCTCCAGTGCGAGGATCGCCGCCGCGAGAAGCCCGGCGTTGGCGGCGCCTGCCTCGCCGATTGCCAACGTGCCGACCGGCACACCCGCCGGCATCTGCACGATCGAATAGAGACTGTCCTCGCCCTGCAGCGACTTGCTCTCGATCGGCACCCCGAGCACGGGCAGCGGCGTCAGCGCCGCCGTCATGCCTGGCAGGTGAGCGGCCCCGCCCGCGCCGGCGATGATGACTTTCAGTCCCCGTCCCTTTGCCGATTTCGCGTAGGTATAGAGGCGTTCGGGCGTGCGGTGCGCAGAGACGATCTTCGTCTCGTAGCCGACGCCGAGCTCGGCGAGCACCTCGGCAGCACGCCGCATGGTCGCCCAGTCCGACTGGCTGCCCATGATGATGCCGACACTCGCTGGCCCGCTTGTCATGGATCGCTCGGCTCGGACGGTCCCGAAGGCGCCGTCTCCCTGCTGCTCGGAAGGCGCCAGTTAAATGGCCCGTGCTGGTTTGACAAGAGCGGCCTGATGCGAGGCCGCGAGCGACAACCCACCCCGGCTCAGGCGATGATGTCCGGCAGCAGCTGGTCCTCGAGCGCCTTGATCTGGTCCTTGAGCTTCAGCTTCTTCTTCTTCAATCGTGTGATCTGCAACTGATCGGCTGTACCGGCAGCTTCCAGGGTCACGATCTCGCTGTCGAGCTCGCGGTGCTCGAGGCGCAGCTTGACCAGCTGTTCCCTGATCTCTCGTTCGTCCTGACGCTGCATGCGAATGGCTTCGCCCACTACGTTGACCATCCGGAAGAGATCGCGCCGAATATCGTTGGGATTTCCTGCCAAAGCAAGGGAAGGCAGGCACTTCTAGCCGGGTTTTCGGGCGGGGCGCCTTAGGGCGGTCCGCAAGCCCGCCTCGGCGTGGCCGATACTTGTCAAGAACTAATTCACAACCACCGAACCGGGGTTGGACAAGACGTTTCCGATCTGTCACACTTTGCTAGTCTTCAACCTCGCAGGAGGGCAAGATGTCGGTTACCGCACATCTCGCTGAGCTGTCGGAGAAGCATCGCTCACTAGAGCGAAAGATCGAGGAAGAGATGGCCAGACCAGCGGCCGATGCTAGCAAGATAAGAAAGTGGAAGTTCGAGAAGCTAAAGTTGAAGGATGAGATGCTGAAGCTTAGCCAGACACGGCATTAATCTTCAGAAGTTTCCATCGCCTTTAGATTCTATTTGCGGGACGCCGCCTGCCCGACGTGTCCCGCGAGACAGTCTTTATGCGGCTTCAAGGCGGTCTCTATGCGGTTTCAGGCATCTTTGCCGCCGCCTTCACGCCTGAAATTCCTACCGAAGCAGGTCGACCGACGAGCGCTCGCGCCATGCCTGCGCCGCCTGCTCGGCCGCCCCCCGGTCGGCCTTCGACAGCTTCGCGATAATGCCGTCGAGCGCCGCATCCTCGATGCCGCCATCCCGCGCGATGAGCCGCCATTTCGCCGCCTCGGCAAGGTTCTTGTCGACCCGCACGCCATTCGCGAGCGCGTGCGCCAACCGGTTCTGCGCCCCGGCATGACCGCGCTCGGCCGCTGCCCGCAGCAGCTCGATGGCGCGCGGAACATCGGCATTGAGCCCGTCGCCCTTGAGCAGCACCAGGGAGTAGTCGAACTGCGCCTCGATCATGCCCTGGTCTGCGGCGCGCCGGAGCCACTGCGACGCCTTGTAGGCGTCGGCCTCGACACCCACCCCGTTCTGGTAGAGCGCCGCGAGATCGTACTGCGCCGCAGCGACCCCCTGCTCCGCCGCGTAGGTGAGATGCTGCGCCGCCCGGAGCGGGTTCTCGGGCTTGCCCCGGCCGTAGAGGAACAGCAGCGCGAGGTTGTAGTTGGCGTGCGGATGGCCGGTGCGCGCCGCCTGCTCGAACATCTGGGCGGCGCGATCGAAGTTCTTCTCCACGCCCCGCCCTTCCGCCAGCATCAGCGCGAGTGAGAAGGCTCCCTCGACATCGCCGAGCTCGGCCGCGCGCTGATACCACTGGGCGCCCAGTGCCTCGTTGCGGCTGACGCCTGCGCCCTCCGCATAGATCCGCCCGATCAGGGTGTGCGACTGCGGGTCGCCGCGCTTTGCCGCCTTCTCGGCAATCCGGAGCGCCGTCAGGAACTGGCCCTGGTCGAAGGCGATGTAGGCGGCGTTGTCGCCGGTCTCCGGAATGCTGATTGCCGTCGGCACCTTGAGCATCGGCTCGGCCCGCGGGGCTCCCGCCGGCTTGGCGGCAGGCGGTGCCGCGCTCTTTTGAGGGGCGCCCTTCTGAGGGGCGCTCGGCGCCGGCTTCGCCGACGGCGCGCCGCGCTGCACCCATGAGCTGGTCTCGGCGAAGGCCGCCGTTCCGAGGAAGCCGGCGAGCAGGAGGGCAAATGGACCGAGCCGGCTCATGCAACCCTCCCCGCCTGCCGGATCGCAGCATCGATGGCCCTGATCCGCTCGGCGGCCTCTGCCGGCGCCGTGCCAGCGAGCAACCGGAACGCCACGAAATCTGCCCCTGCCGCCGCGAGCTCGGCAGCGTCCTCCGGCTCCTCGGCGTCGAACGCGACGCAAGGCACGGTGAAGATCTGCGCCCACCATCCCACCAGCTCGAGCCTCCGCTCGTGGCCTGCTTCCCGGTCCTTCACCTCCGCCGGCAGCCCGAACCCGATATAGTCGGCCCCGGCCTCGGCAAGCGACATCGCATCGTGCCGCGACTTTCCGGCGTGCACGCCGACGATCGCCCTGCCGCCGACCACTTCGCGCGCCGCCTCGTAGTCCTCGGCCAGGTGCTTCGACCAAGGCAGGTGCACGCCGTCTGCCTTCAGCGTGCGGGCGAGCCGGGCATCGCCCGCGACCACGGCCGCGATCTGCCGCTCTTGCGCGGCCTCGACCAGCGCCAGCCCATCGGCGGCCGTGAGCGCCCCGCCGGCGGCCTCGATCAGCACGCAGTCGACCGCTGCTGCAGCAAGCGCCGCGGCAAGCCGTTCGCGGGCCGAGGCGCCCGCCTCGACCACCAAGTAAAGTCCGCATGTGCCTTCGACGTCGCCCAAGCCCGCCTCTCGATCATCCCCGCATCAGCCATTCGACCGAATTCCGTCAAAAAAGCGGCTGCCGCGGCGCCGAACCGGGCCCGCTGCGGGCAACGGGATTGTACCGACGCCGAAAGTTGGTGAAAGGCCTCCCTGCCAGGTTGCGGACATGCGGATGGAGCAGAAAACTCTGGAAAACGATTCGGCTTTCGATTCAGGGTCCCCGCCCCATGAAAAGGTCCGCTAGACAAGCCCGAAGCGACGGCGACCCGCGCGCCGACGCCTTCATCCCGGTCGCGATGCTGGCGGTCTCGGCGGCGGCCGCAGTCGCCTCGAACCTGCATTTCGGGCTCGAGCTCGAGCTGGCAGCCGCCTGCGGGCTGACGCTCTTCAGCGCGCTGCTGATCCTGCACCTCCTCCTCCGGCGGAAGCCGGCACAGGACGGGCCGATGCGCGATCCGCTCGACCTGCCCGAGCGCGGCGGGGCTGGTGGGCGGAGGCGGGCGGGGCCACCACACGCCTCGAACCAGAATGCTCCTCATGCGGACGCCCGCGCCACAGAGCATGGCGAGCCGCGCCCCGCCGACCTTTGGCCGGAGCTCGGGCCCGCACCATTCGCCTGGGAGCACTATCCCGAAGCTCCTGGTGTCGAGGCTGTGCCGCGCCGGGCGATGGAGCCCGCGTTCGACCCGTCGCCGGCCGAAGCGGCGCGCCCAGCGCCATGGGCCTTTCGCCCCGGTTCCCCTCGCCCTCCGCAGTCGCAGCCGCCCGACCTTCACGCAGACTTCGGCCCTCGGGTTGCACCGCCTGCGCCCCCCGGGCCTGCCGAGGATGAATCGGCTGCCATCGACCAGATCCTGAAACGGCTGGCAGCACAGATTCAGAGCGGCACCGAGGAGGTGGCGCGGCACGAGCTTGCGGCCGCGCGCGCGGCGGCAATCGCTCCGAGCGACGTCGTACAGGCAGCAGCGCTGGCGAGCGCGGTCGAATCACTCAGGACCGCTGCCGGCGCTATGCGCCATGGCGATCCGGCACTTGCGGCCGAGCCTCGTGCAGCTCATCGCGCGCCGCCACCGTCGCCACCTCCCCCGCCCGCCTCCCCCGCCGAGGACCGGCTGGCCGCAGTAGCCGATGCGCTCGCCCGCGAGCGCCTCGATGTCTACCTCGAGCCGATCCTAGGGCTTGCCGACGAGCGCGCCCGCCACTTCGAGGTCACCGTGCGGCTCAAAGGTATCGCCGGTGAGACCTTCGAGCCCGACGACGTCCTCCAGATCGGACGCGGCGCCGGCCTGCTGCCGCTGCTCGACGCTCTCCGCGTCCGCCACTCGGCCGGCCTCGCCATGCGCCTCGAGCGTCGCGGACGCGACGGCAAGGTCTTCTCCAGCATCACCTCCGAGGCGCTGGAGAGCCGGCAGTTCCTCGCCGACGTCGCCGAGCGTCGCGGCCAGCGCGAGCTCGTCACCGATCGCCTCGTTCTCGCCTTCGAGCAGAACGTGGTGCGCACCTTCGCGCCGGCCCAATGGACCGCGCTCTGCAATCTGCGCGACTTGGGCTTCCGCTTCTCGCTGCAGAGCCTGACCGACCTCGACATAGATTTGGCCGCGCTCAAGACGAGCGGGTTCGAGTTCATCAAGCTCGACGCCGCCGTGTTCCTGCAGGGACTGCCGCTCGGCCAGGGCGTGGTGCCCGCTTCTGATCTCTGCCGGCACATGGCGAGCCTCGGTCTGGCGGTGATCGTCGGCCGCATCGACAGCGAGGCCGAGCGCGCCCGAGTCCAGGACTACGGCGTCCAGTTCGGCCAGGGCGGCCTGTTCGGTGCGCCGCGGCCGGTGAATCTGGCGGGCGGCGGAGCTGTGGCGGGCGCTGCGGCTTGATTCGCGGGCGGTAAGCCTCTAGGCAGGCAGCCGCCATGAGTCATCAGACGCCCGCCGCATCGATCCCTATTCTGCCGTCGATAGCCCCACTCGCCGCCGGCGCCGATGCGTTCGTCTGCGACATCTGGGGCGTGATCCACAACGGCGTCGCCGCTCACTTGGCCGCCGTGGACGCCTGTCTCGAGTTTCGCGCAAGCGGCGGCATCGTCGTGCTGGTGACCAACGCGCCCCGCCCGGCGGGCGCGGTCGAGGCCCAGCTCGCAAAGCTCGGCGTGCCGCGCAATGCCTATGACGCGGTCATAACTTCCGGCGACCTGACCCGCAGCCTGATCGCCGGCCACGGTCAGGCGCCGCTGTTCCACCTGGGGCCTGAGCGCGACAAGGGCTTGTTCGAAGGGCTCGGCGTCCGCTGTGTCGAGGCGGACGCTGCCGAGGTCGTGGTCTGTTCCGGCCTCTTCGACGACACGCGCGAGACGCCGGACGACTACCGCGACCTGCTCGGGCGCATCGCTCAGCGCCGTGTGCCGATGATCTGCGCTAACCCCGACATCGTCGTCGAGCGCGGCAGCGAGGTCGTCTATTGCGCAGGCGCGCTCGCGGAGCTCTACGAGAAGCTCGGCGGACCGGTCGTCTACGCGGGCAAGCCGCACTTGCCTGTCTACGACAAGGTGAGCGAGGTGATCGCTGCGATCAAAGGCGGACCGGTGCCGCGCAGCCGCATGCTTGCGATCGGCGACGGCATCCGCACCGACATCGAGGGTGCGGCCCGCGCCGGCATCCCCGCCGTGTTCATACCGAGCGCCGTGCATGTCGCCGAGCCACTCGAGGAGGCGACGCTGCCGGCGATGTTCGCCGCGCTCGATCGCAAACCCGTCGCGGCAATGCAGGCGCTCGCCTGGTAGCTCCGCTCGCTCGCCCAAAAAGCGAAGGACCGCGCCGAAGCCTCCCCCGAAGCCGCGGCACGGTCCAACGTGAGTACGGGTCGAGCCCTGACGATGTTGTGGGCCAACGCCGGGCAGCCCGTACCGGCCTGCATCGCCTAGGCGGCGTTACATTGGCCACGCGGCGTAACATGGCGGCCGGGCGCACTTTGCACATCCCCATTTGGGGGGAGATTTTGCGCCGGCAGCCCCGCGATTTCGTGAATTTGCAAGTGGTGATGTCGCGGCGACACGCCGGACGATCAGTCGCAAAAAAAAAGAAGGCCGCACGCGGCGGCTGGAAGGATCGCGTAGAGGCCCTTTCCTTGGGGGAGGGGGGAGGGACGGGGGATCGGGCGCTCTACGCTGATGAAACGATACCAACCAGCGAAACCGGCGCCATTGCCGTTAACCCCCATTCCCCCGGCGCAGAAACCTGAATTTCCGCACGAGACACCTCAACTGCCCGTGGCAAACTCTGAAGGCCGAACGGGCCGATTGGGGCTCCCGTCTACCTGTCCAGCTTCGTATGTGCGTCATCGACGCGCCGCCAGCGCCGATCGGGATCGTACGCCTGCATCTGGCCGAACCTATAGTCCGTGCCTGGTCCGAGGTCAGCCTCGTGCACGATCCCGTCGTGGCTCACGATGAACGTGTTGATGCCCGTGACGCCGTATCTGAGCGGCGCTGCAATGACGGCGAACCCGCCGAGCAGTCTGTCGCCGACCAGATAGTCGTAGGCGCCGCCGGGAGCGTTCTTCCCCTGCCGCGTGACCAGGCGATAAACATAGCCCTTGTAGGACGGACTTTCGTCGCCGCTTTCCCGCCTGACCGCACTTCCTTTCTCGCGCGCGGCTTCCGCCACCAGCGGACCTAGCGGGCTCTCGGGCTCGCCTTCCTTGGCAGCCCAGTAGAGACCATCGCGCATACCGGGACTGCTGTTGAAGCGCCGCGCGTAATGCCTGATACCGCTCGAGTCCCGGGCGATCGCGGCATACTCCCGCTGTGCGTCGGCGACGGCGAGCAGCACCTGGATCGC
>JBIOVC010000536.1:0-19570 GCA_044867545.1 Hyphomicrobiaceae bacterium
CCGTCGAGGCGGCTGCCCTGCAGCCAGATGTCGAGCACGACCAGATGCGGCCGCCGCTCCTCGATGGCGCGGAGCGCCTCGTCGCTGTCGCGGGCGAGCCTGCAGCGGTGCCCCTCGTCCTCGAGGATACCCGAGATCAGCTCCCGGATATCACCCTCGTCGTCGACAACCAAGATGTCGGAAACCATCTGTCGCTCCCTGACTGCCCGTCACCACAATTCATTCGGCTGCGGCGGGTGGCGTCATCGCCCCCGCTTCCGCCCGGCGGATCGGCAGCGTCAGGCGCACGAGCGCGCCGCGCTTTCCTGCCACTTCCGCCGGAGCATCATCCAACGCGAGCGCACCGCCGTGCTGCTCGACCACCTTCTGCACGATCGCCAGTCCCAACCCCGTGCCCTTGGCCTTCGTCGTCACGTACGGCTCGAGCAGACGCTTGCGGTTCGCCCGCGCGAGGCCGACGCCGTTGTCGATCACCTCGATGACAGCGCGCTCGCCCTGCACGTTGAGTGCGACCTCGACGCGGCCCTTGTAGCTCTCCGGCCGGTCGGGGCTGTCGGCGACGGTCTGGATCGCCTCGGCGGCGTTCTTCACGAGGTTGGTGATCGCCTGCGAGATCAGCCGGCGGTCGAACAGCATCCGCACGCGCTCTTTCGGCATCCTCAGCACGAAGTCGATTGCCGGATGGCCCTCGCGGAACAGCAGCACGGGCTCGTGGATCGCCTCGCGGAGGTCGTGCTCCTCGACGACGGGCTTGGGCATCCGTGCGAAGGAGGCGAACTCGTCGACCATGCTCTTGATGTCGCCGACCTGGCGGACGATCGTCTCGGTCAGCTTGTCGAAGGTCTCGCGGTCCTCCTTGATGGAAGCGCCGTACTTGCGGCGGAGGCGCTCGGCGGAGAGTTGTATCGGCGTCAACGGGTTCTTGATCTCGTGCGCAATGCGGCGCGCGACGTCGGCCCAGGCGCTGGTGCGCTGGGCGGAAACGAGCTCGGTGATGTCGTCGAAGGTCACCACGGTGCCCTGCTCATCGCCCCCGCTGCGCTCGCGCTGGGTGGTGATGCGGACGGCGAACGTGCGCTCCTCGCCGTCGATAACGAGGGTGGCCTGGTGCTGGGTGCGAGGCCTGATCGCATCGTCGCCGTGGGGCTCGAACAGCTCGGCGAACTCGGGCACGACGCTCGAGAGCGGGCGGCCGACGAGCTCGGACTCGGGCAAGCCCAACAGCTTCTCGGCCGAGCTGTTCGCGATGGTGATGTGCCGCTCCTCGTCAAGGCCGAGCACGCCCGCCGAGACGCCGGCAAGCACCGCCTCCATGAACACGCGCCGCTGCAGGAGCTGCTCGTTGGCGGCGATCAAGGCGTCGCGCTGGGTCTTGATCTCGGCCGTCATCGTGTTGAACGTCTGCGAGAGACGGCGCAGGTCGCCCTCGCCGCGGATCACGGGGAGCTCGACCTCGAGATTGCCCCGCGAGACCTGCTGGGCGGCGCCGATGATGCGGCCAATCGGAGCGACGAAGCGGCTCGCGAACCAGAGCCCGACCCAGATGGCGGCGAGCAGCGCGGTCAGCGAGATCATCGTGTACATCAGCCCGTGAGCGAACTTGACGCCGCCGCGGACCTGGCGGAGTTGCTCATACTCGGCGACGCCGGCCTGTGCGCGCCTCAAGTAGCTCAGCACCTTCGGGCTCATCTCGCGGGCGATGTAGAGGTAGGTGCCCGGACTCCTGTCGAGCTTGGCAAGCGCGGCGACGCGGAAGCTCGAGGGCGGCAGCAGGATCGGGATCTGGCCGACCGCGGCGGCACGGATGACGTCGGCCGACGGCGGCTGGTAGCGGCCGCCGTCGTCGAGCGCGGTGACCAGAGGTTTGCCGTCGGCATCGATCAGGTGAGCGGCCTGCAGGTCGCGCAGACCGGCTTGGACCAGCACGAGCTGTTTCAACTGGCTCGGATCGGCGCGCACCGCGTCGGGTGCTGCGTCGATGTCCCTCGCCATGTTGACGATGTCGTTGCGGACGACCTGGCCGTGCTCCTCGAGGTAGGCGTTGGCCACGTCGAGCGAGTGCTCGATGATCTGGCGGGTGCGGACCGAGAACCAGTTGTCGATCGAGCGGGAGAAGGTGGTGGTGGCGGCCACCGCCAGCAGGATGGCGGGGAGGGCGGCGATCAGGCTGAACAGGGCAACGACGCGGACGTGGAGGCGGGTGCCCGCGACCTTGTTGCGCCAGGCGGTCCACAGCCCGAACAGCTGCCAGGCGATCACGCCGGTCATGGCGAGGATCACGAGGCCGTTCACGAACAGCACGCCGGCGACGACGTCGTTGCTCGGAGAGATCGGGGTCAAGCCCGTCAGGATCAGGTAGGTCGCAAGGCCCGAGACCAGCGAGAGGACGACGACGACCAGGCCGAACCAGAACGCCAGATGCCGGGTGTCGGTCACCGCGGGCAAGCGCAGGCGCGGGAGGCCGCTGCCGCCTTCGGGCGTCCGGGCATCTCGAGCCAGGTTCATGCCTTGCGCCTCTCCGGTCACGCGCGGGGTCGATCAGGAGGTCTCCTGATCCGGCAGGTGGGGCGTCAGCGGGACGTCCGCCAACGTGCGTTCTCTTTGCGCAACAGCGTGGCTGAAAGAGGACGCGACGCCTGCCGAGAAGCACTTAACTGTGACATTTCCGCGACAGCCATGTCTCCGATATCCCCGCTTGCGAGCGCCGTCAAGCACACTTTGCCGGCGTTGCGGGCCAAAGCCAGCCTCGGGTTGCAGCGTCTTCCCGTTCCGAGTGAGCGGTCAGGTCAAGGAGCGGGCGTCCGGATGACCTGGATGTCGAGGTCCCGGATGCGGCTGCGCAGCGTATTGCGGTTGAGACCCAGCAGCTCGGCGGCGCGGATCTGGTTGCCACGAGTCGCGGCGAGAGCCGCCGTCAGCATCGGTGCCTCGACCTGCCGGATGATCCGGTCGTAGAGCCCCGCGGGCGGCAGCTCGCGGCCGAAGGATGCGAAGTAGGTGGCGAGATAGCGCTCGACGAGCTCGGAGAGGCTCTTGGAGCCCATCTCGGCGTCGTCGAGGCGCGGCGGGGCGGCCTCGCTCAGCTCCGTATCGACGATGTCGACGGTGATGGTGTCCTGCGAGTAGAGCGCGGCAAGACGGCGCACCAGGTTCTCGAGCTCGCGGACGTTGCCCGGCCAAGTATGGCGTTTGAGGCGTTCGATCGCCGCCTGCTCGATCGCTTTCTGGCTGAGCCCCTCACGCGCGGCCTGGCGCAGGAAGTGGCGCACTAGGTCGCCGATGTCGTCGAGGCGCTCGCGCAGGGCCGGCAGGCGCAGGGGGACGACATTCAGCCGGTAGTAGAGATCCTCGCGGAAAAGCCCCTGCTGGATCTGACTCCTCAGGTCGCGATGGGTGGCGGAGATGATGCGGACGTTGGTCTTGATCGGCGTGCGTCCGCCGACGGTGGTGTACTCGCCCTCCTGCAGCACGCGCAGAAGCCGCGTCTGCGCCTCCATCGGCATATCGCCGATCTCGTCGAGGAAAAGCGTGCCGCCTTCGGCCTGCTGGAAGCGGCCCTCGGTGCGGGCCTGGGCGCCGGTGAAGGCCCCCTTCTCGTGGCCGAACAGCTCGCTCTCGATCAGCTCGCGCGGGATCGCGGCCATGTTGACGGCGACGAACGGGCCCGACCGGCGCTTGCCGAAGTCGTGCAGGACGCGGGCGACGAGCTCCTTGCCGGTGCCGGACTCGCCCGAGATCATCACGGTGAGGTCGGTCTGCGTGAGGCGGGCCAGCACGCGGTAGATCTCCTGCATGGCCGGGGAGCGGCCGATCAGCGGGAGCTGCTCGTTATCGGCGTCGGCAGAGTTGCGCGCCACCTTGCGGCCGGGCTCGGCGAGCGCGCGGCCGACGACGGCGATCAGCTCGCTCAGATCGAAGGGCTTCGGCAGATACTCGTAGGCGCCCTTCTCGGCGGCGGTGAGCGCGGTCATCAGCGTGTTCTGCGCGCTCATGACGATGATCGGCAGCTCGGGGCGCAGCTTCTTGATGCGCGGGATCAGGTCGAACGCGCTTTCGTCCGGCATCACCACGTCGGTGATCACCACCTCGCCCTCGCCCTGCGAGACCCAGCGCCAGAGGGTCGCCGCATTGCCGGTCGCGCGCGGCACGTAGCCGGCGCGCGCGAGCGCCTGGTTCAGCACGGTGCGGATCGCAGTGTCGTCGTCGGCAATCAGAATCGTGCCTTTGGCCATCGTCTTATCCTGGACTGGTGTTATCGGGCCGCCCGGCCTGCATCGGCAGCAGGACGCGGAACACGGTGCGGGCGCGCTCGGTGTCGTATTCGATGATGCCGCCGTGATCGCCGATGATCTTGGCGACGAGCGCCAAGCCGAGGCCGGCGCCCTTGCGCTTGGTGGTCACGAACGGATCGAAGAGGTGCGGCCGCAGGTGCTCGGGCACACCCGGGCCGTTGTCCTCGACCTCGATCATCAGCGGCAGACTGACCCGCGTGCTCACTCCGGGCACGGACAGCCGCATGCCGGGGCGGAACGCGGTCTTCAAGACGATGCGGCCGGGCTCCCCGCTCTCCTCGACCGCCTCCACGGCATTCTTGACGAGGTTCAGGAAGGCCTGGACGAGCTTGTCGCGGTTGCCGGCGACGGCAGGCAGGGAGGGATCGTAGTCCTCGATGAACTTCAGACCGCGTCCGAAACCGGTCTGCGCGAGCTTGCGCACATGATCGAGCACGGAATGGATGTTGACCGGCTCCTTGGCGATCGGCCGCTCGTCGCCGAACACCTCCATACGGTCGACAAGGTTACGTATGCGATCGGTCTCGGCGCAGATCAGCTGGGTGAGCGCGCGGTCCTCGTCTTTCAAGTTCGACTCGAGCAGCTGAGCGGCGCCGCGGATGCCGGAGAGGGGGTTCTTGATCTCGTGCGCCAGCACAGCCGCCATGCCGGAGACCGAGCGGGCGGCGGCGCGATGGGTGAGCTGGCGCTCGATCATCTGCGCCATCGAGCGCTGCAGCAGCATCAGCACGACGAGACCCGGCTGGTCGGGGACCGGGCCGCTGTAGACGTCGACGAGCTTGGGACCTTCGACGCGGGGCAGCACGACCTCGATGCCGTACTCGTTGACGGTCGCCTCGCTGCGGCGAACCTGGTCGACGAGAGCGGTGAGCGGGCAGCCGAACGCGACGATGTCGGCGAGGCGCTGGCGCTTCAGCACGGCCTGGCTGGCCGACAGGAACACCTCGGCGGCCGGGTTCGCATAGACGATACGGTCGTCCTCGGCGAGGACGAGCACCGGATGCGGCAGCGCGGCAAGCAGCAGGTCGTGCTCGACGTGCCGGCGCGGGCCGGCGGGATGGAACGTCCGATCACGGATCGTCTCGGTGCTCATGCGGCGAGCTCCGTCGGTGGATGATCACGGTAGAACAGAGCGAGCCCGCTCCGCACCACGGAGGGGTCCTCGGCCCGGCAGAGCCTTCCGCGCCAGGCCTTGACCGTGTCGGGCGAGCGGCCGCTCGTCTCAAGGTAGGCGGCCACATGCTTGCGGGCGTTGCGGATGCCGAGCTCGCGGCCGTAGTGGGCGAGCATCGCCTCGTAGTGCTCGATCGCGATCGCGGTCTGCTCGGCGGGGGGCGGCGGGCCCGGGTCGCGGCCGGTTGCGAGGGCGGTGCCGATGCGGCCCGGCAGCCATGGCGCGCCGCAGGCGGCGCGTCCGATCATCACGGCGTCGGCGCCGGACGCTTTGAGCGCGGCGACGGCGTCCTCGACGGTCAGGATGTCGCCGTTGACGACGACCGGCACCCCTACCGCCTCCTTGACGCGGCTGACGGCGCTCCAGTCGGCGGCGCCCTTGAAGAACTGGCAACGGGTGCGGGCGTGCACCGTGATCATCTTGACGCCGGCGGCTTCGGCGCGGCGCGCCAGCTCCGGTGCGTTGAGGCTCTGCTGGTCCCAGCCGAGCCGCATCTTCAGGGTCACCGGGACGGTGACGGCGCCGCCGACCGCCTCGATCAGGGACACGGCGTGGTCGAGGTCGCGCATCAGCGCCGAGCCCGACAGCTTGCCGGTGACCTCGCGCGCCGGGCAGCCCATGTTGATGTCGATGATGTCGGCGCCGAGCCGCTCGGCGATGCGTGCGGCCTCGCCCATCCAATGGGCCTCGCGGCCGACGAGCTGGATGACGAAGGGCGAGAGGCCATCACCAACCGCGCGGCGCACGACGTCATGCCGCGCGCGCACCAGCTCCTCACTGGCGACCATTTCGGATACGACGAGGCCGGCGCCGAGCCGCCGGGCGAGCCGGCGCAACGGCAGATCGCTGACGCCGGACATCGGCGCCAAGAAGGCTCGGTTGGTCGCCGCGACAGGACCAATTTGCAGCGGAGTTGTAGTGCTCACGTCCCCTGGCAGCCTGGGGCCTGCCTAAGTTTTGTTCACATATGATAACTGCTTCTAGTTTGGGCAGATTAGGCGAACTCCGCCTGGCAGGCAAGCCTCAATCTGGAGTCTGGTAATTGCATCCGGTGCTTGGCGCCGATAAAGCAGGGCCAGCCGTCGACCCCAGTCACGGCAATGCCAATACGAGGAAGCCCGCTTGTCCGCCGCGGTCCTGATTGTCGCTGCCGGTCGCGGGAAGCGGGCCGGATCGGCCATCCCGAAGCAGTATGTGCGCCTCGGCGGCGAGACCGTGCTGTCGCGCAGCGTGCGGGCTTTTGCCGCCCATCCCGGGATATCGCGCATCCAGGTGGTCATCCATCCGGATGACCGGACGCGGTACGAGGCGGAGGCCGCGGGCCTTGGCTCGCGGCTCGCTGCTCCCGCTCTCGGCGACGATACCCGCCAGGGCTCGGTGCGGGCTGGCTTGCAGGCGTTGAAGGCCGATGCGCCGGAGGTCGTGCTGATCCACGACGCGGCCCGGCCGTTCGTCACGGCGGACGTCATCGACCGCGTGCTCGGCGCGCTGGCAGAAAGCCGCGGCGCGATCGCGGCGCTTCCCGTTGCCGACACGCTGAAGCGGTTCGGCGAGGGCGGGATCGTGCGTGGCACCGTCGATCGCGCCGGACTGTGGCGGGCGCAGACGCCGCAGGGCTTCGAGTTTGCCTCGATCCTCGATGCGCACGAGGCGGCGTTCGCGGCCGGACGGACCGAGTTCAGCGACGATGCTGCGGTTGCCGAGTGGGCGGGCGTCGACGTCGCGCTGGTCGCCGGTAGCGAGCGGAACATCAAGCTGACGACGGAGGCTGACTTCCAGATGGCGGAAGAACTGCTGGCGGGTCCGGCCGGCGGGACCGTGCTGCGCACCGGCATCGGCTTCGACGTGCATCGCTTTGGCGAGGGTGATCACGTCTGGCTGTGCGGCGTCCGGATTGCGCATACGGCGAAGCTCGAGGGACACTCGGATGCTGACGTTGCAATGCATTCGCTGACCGACGCGATCCTCGGCGCGATCGCTGACGGGGACATCGGGCAGCATTTTCCGCCGAGCGATCCGCGCTGGCGCAATGCCGCCTCCCGCCTGTTCCTCGGCGATGCCCGCCGCCGGGTCGAGGCGCTCGGCGGCCGTATCGTCAACGTCGACGTCACGATCATGTGCGAGAGCCCGCGTGTCGCGGCCTACCGGGGCGCGATGCAGGAGAGCGTCGCTCAGGTGCTCGGCATTTCGCAGGCGCAGGTCGGGGTCAAGGCGACGACGACCGAAGGCCTCGGCTTCATCGGACGCGGCGAGGGCATCGCGGCGCTTGCGACCGCCGCCGTCGAGCTGCCGCGAGGCGGCGCCGGATAGCGGCTCGCGACCACTTGAACTCGCGCGCCGAATCGCGGCAAGTGGCAACGAGGGGTTGTATTGCCACTGGCACACCCGGGGGAATGACCAATGAACATGATGACGCAAACGCCGGTGCCCGCGTCAACCGACATCGCCAAGATCGCGGAAAGCACCTCGTACCTGTGCGTTGCGACCCGCGTGCGGCAGCTCTCGCGTATCATCACGCGCGTCTATGACGATGCCATGCGTCCGCTCGGCATCACGGGAAGCCAGTTCACGCTGCTGACGCAGCTCGCCCAGCAGGATGGGATCACCGCGGTCGAGATCGGCTACAGCCTCGATATCGAGAAATCGACGCTGTCGCGGAACCTGAAGCGGCTGCTGGCGCTCGGCCTCATCGTCATGGACCCGCCTGCCGGCCGCAGGGGCCGTGGGCTGCATCTGACGCCGAAGGGCCAGGCGGTGATCAAGGACGCCTATCCGGTCTGGCATGCGGCCCAGCAGCGAACGCTCGGCGCGATGGGCGCCGACAGTCGCGGCACGCTCGACCGGCTGGTGCAGAGCGCGGAGCGTCTGGCTGCGGCCTGACGAACAAACCGCTTAAAGCGGGGTCGGACTCCGGCTAGCGTTGCAATCCAGGATTTCGACGCGTCGGAGTGTGTCCGTTGTTTTCAGATGATCTCCTGATGCAGGCCGAGCGCATGCTCGGCGAGATGCGTGGGCGCGGCCTGAAGCTCGCCACCGCCGAGAGCTGCACGGGCGGGCTGCTCGCCGGCCTGCTGACGGAAATCGCCGGCGCCTCGGACGTCATCGAGCGCGGCTGGGTGACCTACTCCAACGAGGCCAAGGTTTCCGAGCTCGGCGTCTCCCCAGCGCTGCTCGAGGCACACGGCGCGGTCAGCGCGGAAGTCGCGCGGGCGATGGCGGAGGGGGCGATTGCGCACGCGCCGGCCGACATAGCGCTGGCCGTCACCGGGATCGCCGGCCCCGGCGGCGGCAGCGCGGAGAAGCCGGTCGGGCTCGTCTATCTTGCGGCATCCCGGCGAAGCACGCCGACGCTTGTCCGCGAGTGCCGTTTCGGAGATATCGGGCGGCGGCAGGTGCGGATCGAGTCGCTGTCCGCGGCGCTGGCGCTGCTCGAGAGCGCGCTTGCAGTTCGGGCCTCCGGCTCTACGCTCGGCTGATCTCGCCGGCCGGCGTCCCGTAGACGATCCCGGCACGCGTCTCGAAGGCCTCGGCGAATTTGCGGAATGCCTTGTCGAAGAGCGCGCCGACCAGCACACCGAGCAGGGGAGAACGGAACTCGTAGTCGATAAAGAAATCGACCTCGCAGCCGCCGTCGGCGGGCAGGAAGCGCCAGCGGTTCTCCAGACGCCGGAAGGGACCGTCCAGATACTCGACGAGCACGACGGGGCTCGCCGGAAGGAGCGTGACGCGGGTGGTGAATGCCTCGCGGATCGCCTTGTAGCCGACCACCATAGTGGCGACGAGCACGGTGGAGGTGCCGCGCCGCTCGCGCGAGCGCACCGTCAATCCCTCGCAGAGCGGCAGGAACTCCGGATACTGCTCGACGTCGGCGACGAGGTCGAACATCTGCTGCGGGGTGTAGGGCACCCTTCGCTTGGTGGTGAAGGACGGCATGTGGGGTCAACCGCCCAACTGCTTCCGCCGCGCCGCCCTCAGTTGGGCGAAGTCGTCTCCGGCATGGTAGGAGGAGCGCGTCAGCGGCGAGGCGGAGACCATCAGGAACCCCTTTGCGTAGGCGATGCGCTCGTAGGCCTTGAATTCGGCGGGCGTGACGAAGCATTTGACCTCGGCGTGCTTGCGCGAGGGTTGCAGATACTGGCCGATGGTGAGGAAGTCGACGCCGGCCGCGCGCAGGTCGTCCATCACCTGCAGCACCTCCTCGCGCTCCTCGCCCAAGCCCACCATGATGCCCGACTTGGTGAACATCATCGGCTCGAGCTCCTTCACCTGCTGCAGCAGACGCAGCGAGGCAAAGTAGCGCGCGCCCGGCCGCACCCGCAGATAAAGCGAGGGCACCGTCTCGAGATTGTGGTTGAAAACGTCGGGTGTGGCTTCGACTACGGTCTCGGCGGCGCCGGTCTTACGCAGGAAGTCGGGAGTGAGCACCTCGATCGTCGTCTGCGGAGCCTTGCTGCGGATCGCGCGGATCACGGCGGCGAAATGGCCGGCGCCGCCGTCGGAGAGATCGTCGCGATCGACCGAGGTGATGACGACGTGGGCGAGGCCGAGCTTGGCGACCGCCTCGCCGACGCGGCGCGGCTCATCGGAGTCGAGCGGCAGCGGCATGCCGGTGCGCACATTGCAGAACGCGCAGGCACGCGTGCAGGTGTCCCCCATGATCATCATGGTGGCGTGGCGCTCGGTCCAGCATTCGCCGATGTTGGGACAGCCCGCCTCCTCGCACACGGTATGGAGGCCGTGCTCGCGTACGATGGCTTTGGTCTCGAGATAGCGCGCCGAGCCCGGCGCCTTGACGCGGATCCACTCCGGCTTGCGCAATACCGGAGTGTCCGGCCGATGCACCTTCTCGGGGTGACGCGGCTTGTTGTCCAGGATCGTTACCATTCGGGCTCCCGCCGGCGCAGTGCCGGACAAACAGCCCTCTATAGGTGGCCGACGCCGCCGGCAAGATCAAGCCGGCAGCCACCGCCTTCAGGCTGTCGAGCGGCCGCCGAGGAAGCGCGCCACCAGCACGACCAGGAATGCGCCGATCGTCGAGATCACGATCTGGGTGCCGTATCCGTAGGGGATCTGGTTGGTGATGCTGGTCACCTCCGGAGGCAGATTCAGAAGACCGTTTCTGACGAGCGCTCCGCCGACGAACGCGCCGATGATGCCGACGATCACGTTGCGGATCAGCCCGCCGCCGCCGAGGATCTGGCCGGCCAGCCAGCCGGCGATCAGACCATTGACGATCATCACCACGTAGGCCTGATCGAGCTGACTGAGGAACGCCCAGATCTGATTGACGATGTCGTTCACTTGCTCAGGCATGGCCAGTCTCCCCCAAAGGACAAACCCCGACGCGCAGGGTTTTACGTGATCAAGCGCGCCAAAAGAATGACAACAATGGCGCCAATTGCGGCGGTGACGATCTGGTCGGCTACGGGATGGCCGAGATTGAGATTGATTTTCAGCGCATTGAACAGCCACCCGCCGACTACGCCACCGATCAATCCCGCGACGATATAGCCGATCACGCCTACAGGGCCGCCGACGATGAAGCTGGCGAGCCAGCCGGCGACCGCGCCGATGACCAGCATGATGACGATTGCTGTGGCGTCCATGGAGCTATCTCCTTTTGCCAAGTGCCGCGGGACCGCCGGCAACCAACAGCAAACGGCGCCACCGTGGTCCGCGTACTAAGTCTGACTGAGTTGCGGGCAGCCGTCGAGCCAACCCTCTCGCACTGCAGCGAGGGGTCAGGTCACATGTGGATGACGCGGCCGTAGGCGTCGAGCACGCTCTCGTGCATCATCTCCGACAGCGTCGGATGCGGGAACACCGCGTGGATCAGCTCCTCCTCGGTGGTCTCGAGTTGCATGGCGATGACGAAGCCTTGAATGAGCTCGGTCACCTCGGCGCCAATCAGGTGAGCGCCGAGGAGCTGTCCGGTGTCGGCATCGAAGATGGTCTTGACGAGCCCCTCCGTCTCGCCGAGCGCAATCGCCTTGCCGTTGCCGCGGAACGGGAAGCGGCCGACCTTGATGCGGCGGCCTTCCTCCTTCGCCTTCGCCTCGGTCAGGCCGACGGAAGCGATCTGAGGGTTGCAGTAAGTGCAGCCCGGGATCCTGCGCTTGTCGAGCGGGTGGGGGTTCAGGCCCTTGATCGCCTCGACGCAGACGACGCCTTCGTGCTCGGCCTTGTGCGCCAAGAGCGGCGGTCCGGCGACGTCGCCAATCGCATAGATGCCGGCGATGTTGGTACGGCCGAGACCATCGGTGGCGATGGCGCCCTTCTCGAACCTGACGCCGAGCTTCTCGAGCCCGAGGTTCTCGACGTTGCCGACCACGCCGACAGCCGAGATCAGGCGCTCGGCGCTCACGACCTCGCTCTTGCCGCCAGCATCGATGCTCGCCTTGACGCCGTCGCTAGTCTTCTCGACCTTGGTCACGGTGGCGCCGGTGAGGATTTTGATGCCTTGCTTCTCGAACGCCTTGCGCGCCATTGCGGCGATCTCGGCGTCCTCGACCGGGAGGATCTGCGGCAGCAGCTCGACGACGGTCACCTCGGCACCGAGCGTGCGATAGAACGAGGCGAACTCGATGCCGATGGCGCCGGAGCCGACGACGATCAGCGACTTCGGCATTGCCTTCGGCACCATCGCCTCGAAGTAGGTCCAGATGCGCTCGCCGTCGGGCTCGATGGCGGGCAGCACACGCGGGCGGGCGCCGGTCGCAACGATGATGTGCTTGGCCGAATAGGTGCCGTGGCCGATCGTGACCTTGGGCGCCGGGCGGGCCGGCTGCATGGCGGCCTTCTTCGGGCCGGCGACGGTCACCTCGCCGGGCTTGGTGATGACGGCCTCGCCCCAGATCACATCGACCTTGTTCTTCTTGAGGAGGAACTCGACGCCGGCATTGAGCGTGCCCGCGACGTTGCGCGAGCGCTGCACGATGCCGCCCGCATCGAAGCCGACCTTGCCGTCGATGGCGAGGCCGTAGCTCTTGGCGTGGCTCGCGTAGTGGAAGATCTCGGCCGAGCGCAGCAGCGCCTTGGTCGGTATGCAGCCCCAGTTGAGGCAGATGCCGCCCAGGTGCTCGCGCTCGACGACGGCGGTCTTGAAGCCGAGCTGCGCGGCGCGGATGGCCGTGACATAGCCGCCGGGGCCGCTACCGATCACGATGATGTCGTAGGCGCGTTCGCTCATGGCGGGGTCTCGCTGAGGGTGGGAGTAGCGGGCACGCAACAAGAAAGGCTCGGAGTAGGGTCCGAGCCTTTTCTTCGTTCATATGGTGGCTGAACTTTAGCCCCCGAGACCGGCGAGGAGCAACGCCCTTACACGTGGCACTGAGCTCCGAGGTACTGATTTAGGAGCTGGTTGTAGCGGTCGACCTCGGCCTGCGCGGCGGGCGAAAGCCGCTGGCCGCGATTCAGCGCGTCATACTTCGATTGGATGCCCCTGGCGTCGAGCCGGCTCAGCTCCGCCCGCACCGACTGACAAGATTGGCCCATGGGCATAGCCATTGCTCCGGGGGGCCCGCCACTGGCGCACCCGGAAGCCGCTATCCCGACTGCCACCACCGCGACGAGCCCAAAGGCGGCGGTCCTGCCTTCCGTCCTGGTCACCATCCCCTCCAGTCGCGACTCTGCTCAGGTCCTGTTCAACACAGACTTCCGCCACGATGCAATCACTTTTGGCGGCTTCGCGCGCCCGGAATCGAATTCGATCGACGCGAGGGGCTCTTCTGCTTATCGATGGTGCCGCGTGCACAACAATCAAGCGCGCGGAACAACCGGGCGGGCCGATCGCTCCGTGGCGCGTGTTGATCTATTGGGTATTCGTCGACGGCGTCTTTGGTGCCGGTGCCTTGGCAACGGTTTGCACCGGAGGACCGCCTGCGGCGCTGGCCGGCGGCGGGGAGGTCGACGCCGACTCGCCCGGCCGCGGCGGCAGGGTCGAGCACTTGGCCTGGAACTCGGCGTTTGCCTTGGTGAGCTGATCGGCCTTCACGAGGTCGGCCGACTTCATCTTGTACTTGTTGGTCGCCGCCTTCGCGATCTTGTCCCCGATTCCTTCGCCGCGCAAAGTGTCGATCTGCGAGGCGAGGACGATGCAGGCGGGGTCGATCTTGGGCTGGGGCGCGACCGAGGCGGTCGTCAACGAGCCGCTGCCGCCGAATCCTTCCATGTTGGCGCATCCGGCCAAGGCGAGCGCACCGACGAGAGCGATAGTCGGCACACGGAGCATGGCAAGCATGTCAGTACTCCCGAGTAATTGGCGTTGCTGCCTTTGCGAGACTCGCAATCTCTACTCGAGACCTGATTAGGCCCGGGCTCTGGCGCCGGCAAGCTTACTGCCCGGACTTTCACCACCGGCGATGGTAGATTCGGGCTCCAATGTGCGGAAAGACTTTTTGGGTTGCTTTGAGGACACAGAATCGGGCCCGGGCCGTGGCCGACTTGTCAATAAAACACCAAGCATATCCACC
The DNA here is from genome assembly GCA_044867545.1 of Hyphomicrobiaceae bacterium. Taxonomy (GTDB): domain Bacteria; phylum Pseudomonadota; class Alphaproteobacteria; order Rhizobiales; family Hyphomicrobiaceae; genus DATLZB01. The sequence continues at coordinate 13,938 of JBIOVC010000536.1, forward strand.
GCTGTCCTCGCCCGCCCGGTCGCCCAGCGGTGGACACTTTCAGCCTCGATTTTCAGTGTTTTCCAGGATTTGAAGGCTATCGACCGAGCGGGATGCTTCCTAGGTCCCTGGCGCGGAGGTTCGTGTTCATGCGGGTGATGGTCTTCGTCTTCTTGATGCTTGTGGCCGGTGTCGCGGCCCGTGCCCAATCGGATGCCGACGGTTCGGCGACTGTGCAGGGAGCAAAAGCGAAGCCGCCGGCTTCAGTCACGTCTGGGGCCGATCCGACGACGCCCGGCGAGATACGGGCGCGGCGCAGCGAGTGGCTCACGCAGTGCCTGCGGTCCTGGGACGCGGCGACGACGATGACGAGACAGGAATGGGAGCGCACCTGCCGGCGCGTGACCGACGATCGGGTCGAGTTCCTGCTAAAGCAGGCGAAGGAGAGGAAGGTCCCGTAGTCGCCGAGATACCAAGAGCGACAGATCAGGCAAGACGCCGCGCCAGCATCGCCCAGAGCGCGGCGACGGCGTAGCCGAGGATCAGCGGCACGCCGAGGATCACGACCTGCTTGCCGATCTGGAGGGCCGCTCCCCCGCTGCGCACCTGCTCCATGATCGGCCCGAGGATCTCCGCGTTCAAGGTCGCCATGGCGTAGGCGTAGTCGAAGGCGAACAGGATCAGCAGCAGCGGGATCACCATCAACAGCGCAAACCAGAGCCGCCCCGGCACCAGCCGCTGCCAGATCCAGCCGCAGGCGAGCCCGAGTGCGAGCATGACCGGCAGCGTCACCGTCGTGCTCATGGTGTTGAGGCCGAAGGCGAAGCAGTCGCCCACCCTGATCTGGCTCGCCGCCTCGCTCACGCCGCGGCAGAGATAGCCGACGCCGTAGCCGACGAGGTAGCTCACGATCTCGGTGATGGCGAACAGGAGCAATGCGCTGACGAACACGACGAAGAACAGGTTGCGGCTGCCTTCGACGGGCGTGATGTGGGTCCGCTGCACCTGGCGCCTAGCGAACAGCCGCCGGGAGATGTCGAACACCGGAATCGTCAGCACGTAGATGAGGTTCTTCATGGCATCGATCGCCGAGCCGATCGAGCCGGTGGCCGGAAATTGGCTCAGCATGACGCCGGCGCCCACCGTGAAGACGAGCGTGACGACCGCGGCCGATATGGTCGAGCTGTCGATGCTGACGGTCGGCCCCGGGGCTGGGCCTGCTGCGATTCCCCCCATCGCGTCGGTCATACGAGCATCCTCACTGGGTCTTCGATCAGGCTCTTGAAGGCATTGAGCAGCTCGGCGCCGAGCGCTCCATCGACGACGCGATGGTCGCACGACAGCGTGCAGCTCATGATGGTCGCGATCTCGATCCGGTCGCCGTCGACAACCGCGCGCTTCTCGCCGGTGCCTACGGCGAGAATGGTCGCGTGCGGCGGGTTGATGACGGCGTCGAAGCTCTTGATGCCGTACATGCCGAGGTTGGAGATCGAGGTGGTGCCGCCCTGGTACTCGTGCGGCGCGAGCCGGCGCTTTCTCGCGCGCTCGGCGAGGTCCTTCATCTCGTTCGAGATCTCGCCCAGCGTCTTCAGCTCGGCGTGGCGGATCACCGGCGTCAGCAGTCCGCCCTCGATGGCGACCGCCACGCCGACGTCGGAGTGGCGGTGACGCAGCATGCCGCCCTCGGTCCAGGTGGCGTTGGCGGCCGGGATCTGCTGCAGGGCCAGCGCCAGCGCCTTGATGATGAAGTCGTTGACCGAGAGCTTGTACATGCGCGGGCCGCTCTTCGGCGCAGCGGCGTTCATGCGCTCGCGGGCGCGCAGCAGCTCATCGATGCGGCAATCGACCGACAAATAGAAATGCGGGATGGTGGTCTTCGCCTGGGTCAGGCGCTGGGCGATGATCCGACGCATGCCGTCGTGCGGGATCACCTCGAAGGAGCCCTGCTCGTAGAGCGCCAGGATCTTGTCGTCGGGCATCGCCTGAACGAGCGGCGTCGCCGCCGCAGCGACCGGCTGTCCGGGGTGAAGCTGCAAAGCGGTCGGTCCGCTCCGTGCCGTACCGGACGAGACGGCCGCCTCGACGTCGCGCTTGATGATGCGGCCGTGCGGGCCGGTGCCGGTAAGCGCGCTCAAGTCGATGCCGCTCGCCTTGGCGAGCCGGCGCGCGAGCGGGGAGACGAAGACCCGGTCGCCGTGGCCGTTGGGCGCCGTTCGCTGGGCGCCGGGCGCCCTGCGCTCTGCCCCTCCCCCTTGTGGGGAGGGGTAAGGGGCGGGGGGCACTCCTACCGCAGATGTTCTGCCGTCCCCCCCTCCCCTGCCCTCCCCCACAGGGGGGGAGGGAGCTGTCCCTGGCGAGGCGGGCTGGCGCGCCGCAGCCGTGGTCGTCGGGGCCGGCGGCGTCGGCTTCGGCGCGGCGCCTGCGAGCGAGGATGCGGCCTCGCCTTCCTCGAGCAGGAGCGCGATCGGCTGGTTGACCTTGATGTTCTCGGCGCCTTCCGGGACGAGGATCTTGCCGACGGTCCCCTCGTCGACGGCTTCGACCTCCATCGTCGCCTTGTCGGTTTCGATCTCGGCGATCACCTTGCCGGACTTGACCTTGTCGCCTTCCTTGACGAGCCACTTGGCGAGCTTGCCCTCCTCCATCGTCGGCGACAGCGCTGGCATCAGGATTTCAATCGGCATGGTCTCGTCTCGGTCTCGTCGTCGCTAGGGTTGTTGCGCCGTGCGCATTTGAACTTGGGTCGGCGTCCACATCCGCTGGCGGCGCGCGATCCGCGCATCGCGCGTCTCCTGGTCATACACGACGGGCCGCGCGGTTGCGCTGGCGAATTCGGGAATGGCGAGGCCGCGGACGTTGACCACGGAGAACACCTTGTCGCCGGTTTCGAGGATCATGCCGGCATATACGCCGCAGACGCGGCACAGCAGGACCGTGCCGCTTGCCGTTGCGAACTGGTAGCTGGCGAGCTGCTCCTGGTCGATCTCGAACACCGCACGGCCGTTCGGATCCGACACCGTCATGCCGCCATGGCGCGTGCAGAAGCCGCACTGGCACGCGCGCACCTCGGTCTCCTGCGCCGGCTTGCTCAGCACGAGGCTCACGCGGATCGCGCCGCAGTGGCATTGGCCGCGATATGTCAGCGTCTCGCCCAGCGTCATCCCCGTTGTTGCGCCGGCCAGCGATACATGAAGGTGAGGTAGCCGAGCGCGAGATATACGCTGACGGCCGCGAGCCATCCAACCGCGACGCCGATGTCGTAGTGCGACCAGCCGGGCGGCATCGGGATGTCCACGGGGAGCGGATTGCGAAGCGCGTCGACGGTGATGAACGGCCCCTTCTGCTTCGCCCAGGCGGCCTGCAGCCCGAGTTGTATCTTCTGCTGGACCGTCGCCGAGCCGCCGAGAAAGGCGAGGCCGATGGAGAGCAGCAGGTAGGCGAGGAGCTTCAGCGCCAGCGGCGCGCGGGCGAGGAAGAAGTAGAGCCCGGCGATATAGGCGGAGGTCATCGCAAAGAACATGGAGTAGAGGCTCATCACCACCTCGATCGAGGCGAGCAGGCCCTGCAGAAGCTCCGACTGGGTCACGCGGCTTACTCCCGAGGCGGATCAGGACTGGGGCTCGTGCGGCCGGTCGAACGGCCAGAGATCGCCGAGTGGGATCGTAATGGCATCGAACGGTGGCGCACGCACCTCCTCGAAGTCGGCGAAGTTGGCGATGGGCACCCAGTGCGGCTCGCTCCAGCCGAAGACCTCCAGCGTCCGATATGCCGGATCGAGATACCAGAGGTGGCCGACGCGGTGCTCGTGATAGATGCGGAATTTCACGGTGCGATCGTAGGGGGCCGTCGACGGTGACAGCACCTCGCAGATCCAGTCGGGTGGCAGTGTGATGCCGACCGTCTCGGGCAGCGCCGTCATGCGCTCGCGGCGCCAGGCGGCGACATCCGGGACGACGACATGCTCGCCCAAATGCAGCTCGGGCTCGGTGATGAAGATCCACCCGCCCGGTCCGCCGCGACCCTTCTGAAAGGGTCCAGCCAGCTCATCGATCAGCGACGCCTGCGCCGCTCCGTGCCGCGGCAATGGACGCGGATGCGTCACCAGCTCGCCGTCGAGGATTTCGCCCACGAGGTGCGGCGGCACGGCCTCTAGGTCGGCATAGGTGGCGCGGCGGCGGGCGACCTCGACCATGGCGTCTACTCGCCCTTTTCCCTCAGCCGGCCGGACTGCAACTGAGCCACTGTAGTCTCCTCATGCATAGAGCGCACTCTTTGCGGCCTCGACCACGTGCTCGACGCTCGGGAGCGCCAGCCGCTCCAGGTTGGCCGCGTAGGGCATCGGCACGTCGGCACCGGAGATCTTGGCCGGCGGAGCATCGAGGTGGTCGAAGCACTGGATCGCGACCTGGGCGCAGATCTCGGAGCCGACCGAGCAGACGGGCCACGCCTCCTCGACGGTGACGATCCGGTTCGTCTTGCGCACGGAGGCGAAGATCGTCTCGAGGTCGAGCGGACGCAGCGAGCGCAGGTCGATGACCTCCGCTTCGATCCCCTCCTTTGCCAGCCGCTCGGCTGCCTCGAGCGCATAGTGCATGCCGCGCGCGAACGAGACGATGGTGACGTCCTTGCCGGGGCGTGCGATCCGCGCCTTGCCGATCGGCACCAGCCAGTCGGCGACCTTCGGCACCGGGCCTTGGCTGCCGTAGAGGATCTCGTTCTCGAGCACGAGCACGGGGTTCGGATCGCGGATCGCGCTCTTCAGCAGGCCCTTGGCGTCGGCCGGATTGGAGGGAGCCACCACCTTCATGCCGGGTATGTGCGCATACCAGGCCGAGTAGCACTGGCTGTGCTGGGCGGCGACGCGTGCGGCGGCGCCGTTCGGTCCACGAAACACAATCGGGCAGCCCATCTGGCCGCCCGACATGTAAAGCGTCTTTGCCGCGGAGTTCACGATCTGGTCGATCGCCTGCATGGCGAAGTTCCAGGTCATGAACTCGACGATCGGTTTGAGGCCCGCGAAGGCGGCGCCGACACCGATCCCGGCAAAGCCCTGCTCGGTGATCGGCGTATCGATCACGCGCTTGTCGCCGAACTCATCGAGCAGGCCCTGGCTGACCTTATAGGCGCCCTGGTACTGCGCGACCTCCTCGCCCATCAGGAACACGTCCTTGTCGCGGCGCATCTCCTCGGCCATGGCGTCGCGCAAGGCCTCGCGCATGGTCTGAGTGACGAACTCGGTGCCGGCCGGCAGCTCGAGCTCGGCAGCTATCGCCGGCGCGGGTGCGCGGTTCGTGGCTGCGGGGGGCGGTGTCGGTGCGGCCGGGCCTTCGGCCCGCTGAGCGGGTGCCCGTGTGCCGCCGTTGGGCTTTGCACCGGGGGCCTCGCCGTCAGCCCGTACAATTGCGATCGGGGTATTTACCTTCACGTTCTCGGTGCCGGCGGGGATCAGGATCTTGTCGAGCCTGCCCTCGTCGACCGCCTCGACCTCCATCGTCGCCTTGTCGGTCTCGATCTCGGCGATCACCATGCCCGACTTGATGTCGTCGCCTTCCTTCACCAGCCACTTGGCGAGCTTGCCCTCCTCCATGGTGGGCGACAGGGCAGGCATCAGGATCTGGATGGACATGGTCCGGCAGTTTCCTCTCGATACTCGT
>JBIOVC010000537.1:0-6838 GCA_044867545.1 Hyphomicrobiaceae bacterium
ATTGACCACATTCAACGACCTCGGCCTCGGCGCACCGATCCTGAAAGCGCTCGACACCGAGGGCTACGTCACGCCGACGCCGATCCAGGCGGCGGCAATCCCGGCGGTGCTCGCCGGGCGCGACCTCTTAGGGCTGGCGCAGACCGGAACCGGCAAGACCGCCGCGTTCGCACTGCCGATCCTCAACCGCCTTGCGCAGCAGAAGCGGCCGGCACCGCGACGCGGCTGCCGCGTCCTCGTGCTCTCGCCGACGCGCGAGCTCGCAAGCCAGATCGCCGACAGCTTCAGGGCCTACGGCCGGAATCTCGGCCTCCGGGTCGCGGTGGTGTTTGGCGGCGTCGGCTACCGTCCGCAGCTCCAGGCGCTGGCACAGGGCGTCGACGTGCTGGTGGCGACACCCGGCCGGCTGCTCGACCACCTCGCCGAGCGCAAACTCGATCTCGCAGCCTGTGAGGTCTTCGTGCTCGACGAGGCCGACCAGATGCTCGACCTCGGCTTCGTCGTGCCGATCCGCAAGATCGTGCGTCAGCTTCCCGCCGTGCGGCAGAGCCTGTTCTTCTCCGCCACCATGCCGAAGGAGATCGGCCAGCTTGCCGGCGAGCTACTGCGTGACCCCGTGAAAGTGCAGGTGACGCCGGCGGCCACGCCGGTCGAGGGCGTCGTGCAGAAGGTGATCTTCGTCGAGACGCAGAAGAAGCGCTCGCTATTGGTCGAGCTGTTCTGCGACCACGCAATGACGCGCGCACTGATCTTCACCCGTACCAAGCGCGGCGCCGACCGGGTGGCGCGCCATCTCGAGACGGCCGGCATCCGGGTCGCGGCGATTCACGGCAACAAGAGCCAGGGACAGCGCGAGCGGGCACTCGGCGACTTCAAGGCGTCCCGCATCCGAGCCCTGGTCGCTACCGACATCGCGGCGCGCGGCATCGACGTCGATCTCGTCACCCACGTCGTCAACTTCGACATCCCGAACGTGCCGGAGAGCTATGTCCACCGGATCGGCCGGACGGCGCGGGCGGGCGCCGAAGGCATCGCCATCTCGCTCTGCGACGGTGAGGAGCGCGCCTATCTCAAGGATATCGAGCGGCTGACGCGACAGGCGATCCCGAGCGAGGACCGGCGCGGCGATGCTGCGCTCGCAGCCTCCGGCCCCGACGGTCGTTCGGCAGGATCGCGTGATGCCGGGCGCGAAGGCGGGCGATCGCGCAAGCACAGACCCGGACGGCCGCATGCCTCGCACGGCAAGAGCCGGAACGGGAGCGGCCACGGCCGGGACGGGAACGGCCGCGGCGACAAGCGGCCTGCCGGCGCAAAATCGCATCGGCAGGAGCGGCGCCGTCACGCGTCGGAAGCAAGTGAGCGCCGCAGTGAGCCGGGACGCCAGTTCAAGGAAGGCGGGCTCGACCGCGTCCGCTTCCTCGCGCGCACGACACGGCGGGGGGCGGGACTGGCCAACGTCCGGCGCGACTGAGGCATGCCAGGGCCGGCGGCCTTTGTTGCACTGCGGCCGCCGCCCGGCTATCACTCGCAACTGGCCGCCAGCGCCCGGATTTTCCTGGCCGAGCCGCTCCGGATTGGCGTGACATGGACGCCCTGAAGCTCATCGCCTTCGATGCCGAGGACCTGGCCGTCCTCTCGGCGCACCTGCAGGACGCCGTCGTCAAGGTGAGCGACATGGCCTACCTGCCGGGCGACAAGCGGTTTGCCCTGCTCGCCAGCCGCTTCGACTGGGCGGGCGCGAAGTGCGCCAGCGCGCCACCCTCCGTCCATCACCGCTGCCGCACGGCGCTGCGGTTCGAGCGCGTGCTCTCTGCCAAGGTGCAGGGCATCAACCTGCAAGCCGAAAGTCACGTGCTTTGCTTGCTCGCGATCCAGTTCGAGCCTGCTGAAGCTCCAGGCGGGTTCGTGACGCTCATCTTCGCCGGCGATGCTGCGATCCGACTCGAGATCGAGTGCATCGAGGCCGAGCTCAAGGACCTTGGGGAGACCTGGCAGGCGGCCGGCCTTCCCACCCATCCGACCGAGGAAAAGACGCCTACGTGAACTCGGGCACCAACCCGCCGCCGCGCAGGGACACACAAATCACAAGACGAATCCGATGCCGCTGAAACTTGCCACATCCGAGCCCGACTTCGAGGAGCGCTTCCGCGCCTTCCTGGCGGCAAAGCGCGAGGTCTCGCCGGACGTCGATGCGGCGGTCGCGGAGATCATCGCCAAGGTCCGTGAAGGCGGCGATGCGGCGCTCGCCGCGCTCAGCATGGAATTCGACCGCGTCGATCTCGACCGGCTCAGCATCCGGGTGACGGCTGCCGAGATAGAGCGGGCACACACGAGCGCCGAGCCACACGTGCTCGATGCACTCCGGCTCGCGCACGACCGCATCCTTGCCCATCACCGCCGCCAGCTGCCTTCCGACGACCGCTACCGCGACGGAACCGGTGCGGAGCTCGGCACGCGCTGGACGGCGGTCGAGTCCGTCGGCCTCTACGTGCCCGGCGGGCTCGCCGCCTATCCGAGCTCCGTACTAATGAACGCAGTGCCGGCGCGGGTCGCCGGCGTGCCGCGGATCGTGATGACAGTGCCGGCGCCCGGGGCTGAGCTCAACCCGCTGGTGCTGGCGGCCGCGCACATCGCGGGCGTTGCCGAGATCTACCGGGTCGGCGGCGCGCAGGCGATCGCGGCGCTCGCCTACGGCACGCAGTCGATCGAGCCGGTCGCGAAGATCGTCGGCCCCGGCAACGCCTACGTCGCGGCAGCGAAGCGGCAGGTGTTCGGCACGGTCGGCATCGATTCGATCGCCGGTCCGTCCGAGGTGCTGGTGATCGCAGACGCAGCCAACGACCCGGACTGGCTCGCCGCCGACCTCCTCGCGCAGGCCGAGCACGACCCCGCCGCGCAGGCGATCCTGATGACCGACAGCGCCGAGCTTGCGGCGGCCGTCGAGGCGGCGGTCGCGCGGCAGCTTTCGAGCCTTCCCCGCGGCAACATCGCTGCGGAGAGCTGGAACGTGTTCGGCGTAGTGCTGCTGCTCGGCTCGCTCGAGGAGGCGCCGGCGCTCGCCGACCGGATCGCGGCCGAGCACCTCGAGATCGCCACCGCCGACGCGGAGGGCCTCGCGGGCAAAATCCGCAACGCCGGCGCGATCTTCCTCGGCAACCGAACGCCGGAGGTGATCGGCGACTACGTCGCGGGCTCAAACCACGTGCTGCCGACCGCCCGCAGCGCCCGCTTCTCCTCGGGCCTCGGCGTGCTCGACTTCATGAAGCGCACCTCGATGCTGAAACTCGACGAGGCGGCGCTTGCCCAATTGTCGCCGCTGGCGATGACGCTCGCCCGCGCCGAGGGCCTCGAAGCGCACCGTCGCTCGCTCGAGATCCGCCAGCTCCGTCCGCCCCGCCGTCCCTGACCTTCGCCGAGCCCGCCGCATGCACGAGCCGCCACCCGCTCCCGACCCGTCGAGATCGCGGCTCATTGCGATTGAGCTCGACCAGGGCTCGATCGGCCGCTCGAACGCCAACATCGACCATGAGCGGGAGGTCGCAATCTATGACATCCTCGATGCCAACAGCTTCATGCTCGCGGGGCGCGACGAGGGTCCCTACAAGCTCGCGCTGGCGATCGCCGAGGACCGGCTCGTGTTCAACATCGGCAACGAGACCGCGCCGTCGCTCGTCACGCATATGCTGTCGCTCACCTCGTTCCGGCGGGTGATCAAGGACTACTTCGCCGTATGCGACACCTACTACAGCGCGATCCGCTCGGCGCCGCCCTCACGCATCCAGTCGATCGACATGGGCCGGCGCGCGCTGCACGACGAAGGCAGCCGGCTGCTGGTCGAGCGGCTCAAAGGCAAGATCGAGGTCGACCACGACACCGCGCGGCGCCTTTTCACGCTGATCTGCGCATTGCACTGGAAGGGTTGAGGCGGCTCGCTCGTGGGTGAGGTGAGGTGAGGTGACGACGGTGGCGGGGGCGGGGGTGCGCGAGCTACCCGGGGCGGTGCTGTTCGCCTGCACGATGAACTCCGTGCGCTCGCCGATGGCCGCCGCGATCCTGGCGCATCTCGGCGGGCGGCGGGTCTATGTCGCCTCGGCCGGCGTGCGCGCCGGCAGCCCAGATCCGTTCGTCGACCGAGTGATGAGCGAGATCGGCATCGATGTCGGACGGCATGCGCCGCGCACGCTGCGCGAGTTGCATGACACCTCGTTCGATCTGATCGTTACGTTGTCGCCTGAGGCGCACCACCAGGCGCTCGAGCTGACGCGGACGATGGCGGTCGAGGTCGAGTATTGGCCGACGTTCGATGCGTCACTGACGCTCGCCTCGGGCAACCGCGAGCAGGTGCTCGCCGCCTACCGCGCCGTGCGCGACGGGCTGTTCCAGCGGATCAAGGCGCGTTTCCGGCTGGGGATAGGCCCGAGCGTGTGAGTCCGGCACCTTGTTTAGGCCACATGAAAGGCGCATATTGCGTCTGCCGGTGCGTTCCAATCGGGGCGCTCTCACGATTCTGCGGTGCAGCTTGCCTAGCCTGACGGCCGGTTCGCCTTCCCCAAATCTGAGTTTGCCGGGCCGAGCGTGCGGCCCATCCTGACCGGCGAAACTCACGCTCCTGGGAAAGGGACATGAACTCAATGCGAATCACTGGCACCGTGAAGTTCTTCAATGCTGCGAAAGGTTTCGGCTTCATCGCACCCGACGACGGCGGCAAGGACGTGTTCGTCCATGCGACCGCGCTGGAAGCGGCCGGAATCCACTCGCTCAACGAGGGCGAGAAGGTGAGCTTCGAGCTCGAGGACGATCGCAAGGGCCGCGGCAAGAAGGCCGCACAGCTCAAGCTCGCCTGAGCTCCGTGTGAAACCGGCGGGGCAAACCCCGCCGCTCATTGCCAGCAGACCAGAAGGTGGATGGTGCCGCCGCCTCGGCGGCGGCGCCGTCTGCCGGTACGCGCGCGGTACGCCCATCTGCAGACCGCGCCCAAAGGAGTGATCATGGCAAAGGAAGAAGCTCTGGAATTTGAGGGCTCGGTGGTCGAGGCGCTTCCCGACGGGCGCTTCCGCGTCGAGCTCGACAGTGGACATACGATCGTCGCCTATACGGCGGGCCGCATGAAGCGGAACCGGATCCGTGCGATCGTCGGCGACCGGGTGAGTGTGGAGATGACGCCCTACGACCTGGAGAAGGGGCGGATGACCTACCGGCACAAGACCGAGAGCGGTCCGCGCAACAGCAACCAGCGACGCAACAGCCGGCACTACCGCCGCTAGGCGCAATCCTCAATTTCGGCCCGTTGTTGCGGGCTGCCAGCCCCTTGCTTTCGGCCAAGGCGCGGAGCATTCTTCGCGCGCCAAGTCGACGTCCAGCGAGGGATTATGGCGAAAGAGGAGCTCCTGGAGTTTCCCGGCATCGTCATCGAGCTGCTGCCCAACGCAACGTTCAGGGTGAAGCTTGAGAATGGACACGAGATCATCGCGCATACGGCCGGCCGCATGCGCAAGAACCGTATCCGGGTGCTGGCCGGCGACAAGGTTCAGGTCGAGATGACACCATATGACCTCACCAAAGGCCGCATTACTTACCGCTTTAAGTAGAATCGAGGCACCGCGCCGGCAGACCCTGCGGCAGAGCCTCGCAAAGGTCAGGAGCGGCGCCGGCCACAAGGCGGCGGAACGGCGGCGGCTGGTGCTGGCAAGCGCCTCGCCGCGCCGGCTGGCGCTGCTTGCGCAAGCGGGCGTTGAGCCCGATGCGCTCCGGCCCGCTACCATCGACGAGACGCCGCGCAGGGGCGAGATGCCGCGCACGCTGGTGGCGCGGCTCGCGCGCGCAAAGGCGGTGGCGGCGCGCGATCAGCTCGCCAACGACCAGGAGATCGCCGACGCCTACGTGCTCGCCGCCGACACGGTGGTCGCGGTCGGGCGGCGGATACTCATCAAGCCTCGGCTCGTCGAGGAAGCGGTCGCATCGCTCGAGCTCTTGTCGGGCCGCGCGCACCGCGTGCTGTCGGCGGCATGCCTGATCACGCCCGACGATCACATCCGCTCCAAGATCGTTGAGACGCGGGTGCGGTTCAAGCGGCTGTCGCAAAGCGAGATCGAGGCCTACATCGCCTCGCGCGAGTGGCGTGGGAAGGCGGGCGGCTACGCGATCCAGGGCCTCGCCGGATGCTTCGTGCAGAAGCTCGTCGGCTCCTACACCAACGTCGTCGGCCTGCCGCTGACCGAGGTGGTGGCGATGCTGATGGGCGAGGGCTTCCCCCTGCACTTCAACTGGATCAAGGCGGCGGACCTCGAGCCCCAATAGGACCTTGAATGCAGATGACGTCAGCCGACGGACAAATGCCCAAACCCAAGCGGGCCCGCTGTCCGATCTGCGGCGCGCCGGCGGCGATCGCGCACCGCCCGTTCTGCTCGCTGCGCTGCGCCGACATCGATCTGTCGCGGTGGTTCCGCGGTCGGTATCAGATCGCGGGCAGCGCGGAGGAGGACCATTCCAGCGCGGCCGATAACGATGGCGAGGACGAGGACGCGATACACCCCGGCGGAGGCGCGAAGGGGTGAGGGCAGGGTGCGAAGCGGTCGCGGCGGCGCGGCCGGATTGGTCCTGGACATGCCCTGGATCGCGACCTATAAGGCGCGAGCTTTGCGCCCGGCGACGACCGCTCGTCACGCCACGCGGCAATACAAGCCCAGGTAGCTCAGTTGGTAGAGCACGTGACTGAAAATCACGGTGTCGGTGGTTCGATTCCGCCCCTGGGCACCAGTATTTTCAAGGGCTTAGCAGAGGCGCCCCTCCGGCACTGAATGCCATGCGGGAGTTTTGCGGGAGTCCGCCGAAAACCGCC
>JBIOVC010000538.1:0-5346 GCA_044867545.1 Hyphomicrobiaceae bacterium
CGCGCTCTAGTATGGCTGCATCATGGCCGATCGTGGAATGCGGGGCTCCGGCATCGCCGGACAGGAGGAGTCGAGCTATTGCGTCCTGCCGGGGCGCATCGACCGCGGGCTCATCCTGCTCTGCGACCATGCCGACAGCGCAGTGCCGCCGGGCTACGGCACGCTGGGGTTGCCGCCCGAGCAGCTCAAGCGCCACATCGCCTACGACATCGGCGCGGCGGCCGTCGTGCGCGCGCTGGCCGCGGCGCTCGGCGCGCCGGCAGTGCTGACCCGCTACTCGCGGCTGCTGATCGACCCGAACCGCGGCCGCGACGACCCCACGCTCATCATGCGCCTGTCCGACGGCGCCGTCATCCCCGGCAACCGCAAGCTCGACGCCGCGGAGCGGGAGAAACGGCTGCGCCTCTACTACGAGCCCTACCACCAGGCGGTGGATGCCGTCATCGACCGCTTTCTCGAGGCGGGCGTCGCACCGCTGCTGCTGTCGATCCACTCGTTCACGGAGAGCTGGAAGCAGTTTCCCCGTCCGTGGCACGTGGGCGTGCTGTTCGGCGACGATGCGCGGCTGGCCAGGCCCCTCATCGAGGCGTTCTACGCCGAGGGCGACCTGATCGTGGGCGAGAACGAGCCCTATGCCGGCCAGCTCGAGGGCGACTGCCTGTGGCAGCACGGCGCCCGGCGCGGGCTCGCCAACGCCATCGTCGAGATCCGGCAGGACCTCATCCGCGACGCGGCCGGGCAGGAGGCCTGGAGCCGGCGCATGGCCCGCATCGTGGAGCGTGCCGTGGCCGAGCCGTCCGTCGCGGCGGTGCGCTTCGATCGGGCTGAAGCATGCGACACCGGGGTTGCCGCCTCCGCGGCCCCCGCGCGCCACAAGAACGGAGATGGAGCGATGACCAAACTCGACAAGACTCTGACGACGGAGCTGGAGGCTGCAGCATTCCGGCGGCTGTTGGATCACTTCCGCAAGCGCTCCGACGTGCAGAACATCGACCTCATGAACCTCGCCGGCTTCTGTCGCAACTGCCTCTCCAACTGGTACCAGGAGGCTGCGGCCGAGCGCGGCGTCGAGCTGACCAAGGACGCCGCCCGCGAGGTCGTGTACGGCATGCCCTACAAGGAGTGGCAGGCCAAGCACCAGAAGGAGGCGAGCGCCGAATCGCTGGCTGCATTCGAGAAGTCCAAGCATTGAAGGTGTCGGTTCGCGCGGGCGACTAGAGCGACTGAGCGGCTGCAGAAGCTTCCGCTTCAGCGTCGTAATTCCAGATCCAGGCCCGTTGCTGCGGCTGGGCGGCAAGCTGGCCGTCGCGGGTGCTCAGGTCGACGCTGGCGGCTTCATAGAGGGCGCCGTTGAAGCGCGACATTCGCTGCACGCCGGCCGTGTGTTCGCGCCGCAGCCGCTCGTAGATGAGCAGCGCCCGCGGCGCCGAGGCCCGATCGGCGTGCCTCAACACGGCGGCGACGGCGACGGCATCCTCGATGGCTTGATTGGCGCCTTGTCCGGCGTGCGGCAGCATCGGGTGGGCGGCGTCTCCCAGCAGGGTCAGGCGCCCACGTGTCCACGCGGACAGGGGCTCGCGATCGAAAAGCCCCCATCGGAACGTTGTCTCCACCTGGGCGATGATGGCCTCGACCAGCGGGTCCCAGCCGGCGAACTCCAGGGCGAGAGCGGCAGGATCGCCGACGGCGGACCAGGACTCCTTCAGCGGCTCGTCGCTGGTGACGAAGCCCACGTAGTTGATGAGCTCGTTGGCCCGTACGGGAAAGACGAGGAAATGCTTGCCGGCACCGAGCCAGTTGCGCATGGCGCCGTTGGGCCACGCGACGCTCTCTGCCCGGATCACGCCGCGGCAGGCGATGGACCCCGAATAGAGCGGCGCGGACGGGGTGGCGACGTACTGCTGCAGGGTTGAGTGGATGCCGTCGGCGCCGATCACGACATCGGCCGTCGCCCGCGCTCCGTTGGCGAAAATGAGCGTTGCCTGCTCCTCGTCCTGCTCGAAGTCCACGCACCTGTGACCGGTGTTGACGATGTCTGGCGGAAGCCGTCTGACGAACATCGCGAGCAGGTCCGCCCGGTGCATGCCGTAGAACTCGATCTTGCTGGCAAGCGCGGGCGGCCACATGGCAGCCGCATAGCTTCCGTCGGCGCGGCGGAACTGCGGATCGACCCACTTGGCACCGAAATGGAGGAGCTCGTCGCCGAGGCCCAGCCGCTGCAACATGCGCACGCCGTTGGGTTGGATGGCCACGCCGGCGCCAACCTCGGTGAGTGCCGGAGCCTGCTCGTAAAGGCGGACGTCCGTGCCGCGCTGAAGGAGAGCAGCGGCAGCAGCGGCGCCGCCAATGCCGCCACCGACGACCGCGACGCGAAGCGGCTGCTTGGTCATGGCAACTCACGTCCCTGCGGCGCACCACCTATTCCGGAGCTTTCAGCTTGGCCTTCTCGATGACGCCCGCCCAAAGCGCACGCTCGCGCTCCAAGAAGGACGCCATATCCTGGGGTGTATTGCCGACAGGCTCGGCACCCTGAGTCAGGAACTTCCTGCGCACTTCCTCGGTTTTGAGCACGCCGACCACGTCCTTGTTGATCATCGCAACGATGTCGTCCGGCGTCTCGGGCGGTGCGACCAGTCCGAACCACGCGAACGAAATGAAGCCCGTCAGGCCCGCCTCCGACATGGTCGGCACATCGGGCAGATGCGGCGAGCGCTCGGGCGTGCACACGGCGATGATCCTGAGTGCGCCGGACTGGTGCTGAGGGAGCGAGGACGAGAGATTGTCGAACATGAAGAGGATGTGCCCGCCGAGCAGGTCGTTCATGGCGGGGGCGGTGCCGCGATAGGGCACATGGTTGAATCTCACGCCGGCCATGGTCTCGAACAGCGCCGTGGTCAGATGCGAGGTGGCACCGATCCCCTGCGAGCCATAGGCAATGCCGCCGGGATTGGCCCTGGCCTTCTCGATCAGCTCCTTCACGGTCGATACACCCAGCTTCGGGCTGACGATCAGCACATTGGGCGACTTGGCGAGAACCGTGACTGCCTTGAACCTGGTCGGGTCGTAGTTGAGCCTCTTATAGAGCGACTGATTGATCGCGAGCGTGGTGGGCGGCGATGCCAGGAGCGTGTAGCCGTCCGGCTGCGCGCGCGAGAAGGATTCCGCACCCACATTGCCGGCCGCTCCCGCCCTGTTCTCGACAACGACCGGTTGCTTCCAGACACCGGTCAGCGCGTCAGCAACGATGCGCGGCAAGGCGTCGGCCGTGCCGCCGGCAGGATTGGGGACTATGATCTTGACGGTCTGGGATGGATATTGCTCAGCAGCGCCGGCATTGCCAGCGCCAGGGAGCCCGGCCACAAGCGCTGCGAGCAACAGGCCAAGGTGCTTTCGCTGGATCACTTGCTCCCATCCAAATCGTGGTGAAGACACGCGGCTCTCCGGTACGGCTCCGAGGAAGCGTAGTGCGGGCCGATGCCGACGGCAAGCGGCCCGTGAGGCCGGACGATTACGTACAATGTTGCTGAACTCCGTGGCAGGCCGGCACTGGTAGACATCGGTCCGCAATCGTCGCACCATGAGCGCGGGCTCGTGCCACGCGGGACTCATGTTCCATCGGTTGTCTCAGCAGCATCTCAATGGACCTTGCGCAGATGGCGAAGGCGCTCCGCCTGGCGGGTATGGTCGGCCTTCTCGGTCTCCTTACGCTGTGGCCGTGGGCAGCAAGCGGGCAGGAGCGCGTGCTCCGCTTCCACCACTTTTTGCCAGAGACGTCGCCACAGAACCGCGAACTCTATGTGCCGTGGGCGAAGGCGATCGCGGAAGCGACGAAGGGGCGACTGAGGGTCGACATTAGCGGGAGCATGAAGCTTGGCGGCACGGCAGCGGAGCTGATCGCGCAGGTGGAGACGAACAAGGTCGACATCGTGTTCACTCTCGCCGGCTACACGCCTGGGAGATTCCCGCGCCTCGAGGTGTTCGAGCTGCCCTGGATCGCCTCCTCTCGGGCAAGCGCAACGAGCAAGGCGCTCGCCGAGTTCTATGAGACGTATGCGCGCGAGGACGAGGGGGACCTGCGCTTGCTCGCCGTGTGGTGCCACTCCAGCGGCATCATCGTGAACCGTGAGACGCCCATCCGCACGCCCTCCGATGCGGTCGGCCGGACCTTACGCGTGCCCTCGGTCGTGATCGGGGAGGCCGTGCGCAGCGCGGGTGCTCGACCAACGCTTGTCCCGCTGCCACAAGTCGCCAAGCAGTTTCAGGATGGCGCCATTGACGGTGCGCTGCTCCCCTATGAGATCGTCTCAGTTCTGAAGCTGGGGAGACTGGCCCCCCACATTACCGAGTTTGCCGGTCATCGCGGGCTCTATACTGCCGTCCTCCTGATGGCTATGAGCAAGAAGACGTACGAAAGCCTCGACGCGGAGGAGCGCAAGGCGATCGATGCCCATTCAGGCGCAGCGATTTCAGCCAAGTTCGGGCGCATATACGACGGGTTCGAGGAGGTCGCACGAGATGCGCTTGCGGCGGCGGGCGGAGAAGTCACCTTCGTCAAGGGCGACGACTACGAGGCATGGGCCCGAGCCAGCGCGCCCGCCTTCGAGCGCTGGAAGGCCAACGTCGCCCGCGCCGGCATCGACGGCGACAAGCTGACCGCCGCCGCCAAATCGTTGATCGCAAAGTATACCGCCCGGGAGCGCAATGAATAGCGGGGCAATGAGAAAATGCCGGGCGATGGATCGCCCGTGGGCGGCAAGCGCCGGCGATGCAGGGAGGAGCTTTCGATGACGGCGCGTGACCGCCGGCTGGCGAGATGGCGGATGCAGTATCCGGCGCTCTCTGCGCTGGAGGCGCGGGCGCGGCAGCGGATTCCCTATTTCGCGTTCGACTACCTGCACGACGGGACCGCCGACCTCATCAACCGCCCGCGCAACATCGCCGCCCTCAAGGAGATCGAGATCGTCCCGCGCTATTGCGACGACGTCTCGGGCGCGAGCACCGCGGTGCAGCTGTTCGGGCGGCGCTACCAGGCGCCGGTCGTGATCGCACCCGTGGGCATGGACGGCGCCATCTGGCCCGGCGCGACGCGCCTGCTGGCGGAGACGGCGCGCGATACGGGCCTTCCCTACATGACGGGGACGATGGCGACGGCCTCCATGGAGGAGGGGTCGCAGATCGCGCCGGAGAGCTTCTGGTTCCAGCTCTACACCATGCCGGCGCAGGACCATCGCGTGAGCTTCGACATGGTCCGCCGCGCCGAGGCGGCCGGGGCGCTGGTGCTGGCCGTGACGGTGGACATCCCGACGCCGGGGCGGCGCGTGAACGACTCGCGCAACGGCTTCTCGG
>JBIOVC010000539.1:0-3227 GCA_044867545.1 Hyphomicrobiaceae bacterium
AGAGGAGGGAGAGACCGATGGCGGACTTCAAGTTTCTGATCGACAGCACCGGACCGGTCGGCAGCATCGACCTCAACCGGCCCGATGAGGACAACAAGCTGACGCGGCCCGCGCTCGTTGCGCTTGCGGGCCATATCCGCGAGCTCGGCCAGAACGAGAAGCTCAACGTCCTGGTCATCAAGTCACGCGGCAAGGTCTTCTGCGGCGGTCGCGACGCCCGCGGCGAGGACCGCTCCGGCCTTTCCGCCTATGAGCTGCGCAAGACGATGGACGCGATCCTCGGCGTCTACGAGGCGATCAACGCATCGCCGATCCCTGTGGTCGCGCTGGCGCAAGGCTCGGGCATCGGGTTCGGCGCGGCGCTGGCGGGCGGCTGCGACATAACCCTTGCCGCCGACAACGCGCGCTTCGCCTTCAACGAGATCAAGCACGGCACCCCGCCGACGCTCGCCATGTCCGCAGTGCTCCGCAAAGTGCCGGCAAAGGCGCTCACCTACCTGATCTATTCCGGCGCCGAGATCGACGCGCGGGAGGCGGTCATGTTCGGCCTCATCAGCCGCGTCGTTCCGGCTGACAAGTTCGCGGCGGAATCGGAGGCATTCGTCAACGAGCTGGCGAGCCGTCCGCGTATCGTCCTCGAGACCATCAAGAAATACCAGAACAACGCCACCTTCCTCCCAGCGCCCATGGCATCCGAGTATGCGGGCACGCTGATGGCCGTCGTGCGCGCCCCGAAGCCGAAAGCGTGAACGGGTAGGGACATGCGCTTCCGCCTGAAGTCCGGTTTGACGCTCCGCTACAAGACCCGCGGCAGGGGCCCAACAATCGTGCTCGTGCATCCGGTGGCGATGCGCGCCGAGTTCTGGGACCCGGTCGCAGCCGAGCTCGAAAACGAGTTCCGCCTGATCGCGATCGACACCCGCGGCCACGGCGAGAGCGATGTTCCGGACAAGCCGTTCTCGCTCGACGACCTGACCGCCGACGTCATCGAGCTCGTCCGCGCGGTGGGCTCCCCGCCTTGCGTCATGGTCGGTTGCTCGATGGGCGTGATGATCGCCAACTGGGTCGCCGTGAAGGCGCCTGAGCTGGTCCGCGCCCTCGTCCTCTCCAATGCCACCCACACGCGCACCGAGCAGGGCAGGGCTGGGTTGCAGCAGCGGGCAGACGCCGCGCTCGCAGGGATGCCAGCGGTGCTCGAGGGCACGCTGTTGCGCTGGTTCAGCCCGCAGTTCATGGCGCGCCGTGCCGACGTCGTGGCCGAGGTCAGGCGCTGGTTCCTCGACAACGATCCGGTCGTGCACAGCTGGTCGTGGCTCTCGATGCGCGACCGCGACTACGGCGACAAGCTACAAAAGATTGAGGTGCCGGTGCTGGCGATCGCCGGGTCGAACGACGATTCAGCGACCCCCGCGATCGTGAAGGATATGTCGAAGGTCTTTCCGCGCGGCTCCTTCTACCAGATGGAAGGCGTCGGGCATTTTGCGCCGCTGGAGAACCCGCAGCTCTATGCACGCGTGCTGCGCGACTTTATCAAGGGGCTAGCGGACTTAAGAGCAGCGTGACGGCCGGCTGGACATCGGGCATCGGCCACGGAACAGACGCGAATTAGGAGATCGGGAGGACGACATGCTTGAGAAGGCGGACGGCCAATCCAACGCGCGGCAGAAGCCCGTGCTCGACTTCCAGGATCACTTGGCCGCACTCGACCGAGCGGGCCTCCTGGTCAAGATCGACCGGCCGATCAACAAGGACACCGAGCTCCATCCCCTGGTCCGCTGGCAGTTCATCGGCGGCATTCCGGAGAACGAGCGCAAGGCCTTCATCTTCACCAACGTCGTCGACTCCAAGGGCAAGAAGTACGACATGCCCGTCGTGCTCGGCGCGCTCGCGGCGTCCGCCCGCATCTATGCCATGGGCATGGGCTGCGCCGTGTCCGAGGTCGGCGATTCGTGGCTTGCGGCGATCGCGAACCCGATCCCACCAAGGGTCCGCAATACCGGGCCCGTGCACGATGTCGTCATCACCGGCGACGACCTGAAGAAGCCGGGCGGCGGCCTCGCCCTCCTCCCCGTCCCAGTCTCCACACCGGGCTTCGACGCTGCGCCCTACCTGACGGCGACGCTCTGCATCACCAAGGATCCCGAAAGCGGCATCCAGAACATGGGCATGTACCGGGCGGCGCTGAAGTCGACCGATCGCATGGCGGTGCGCATGGGTGCCCGGCCGGGCGGCGCCGGTGGCTGGTTGCATTGGCTCAAAGCGCGCGAGCGCGGCGAGAAGCTGCCGATCGCAATCGCGCTCGGCGCGGCGCCGGTCGTCGCCTTCACTTCGCCGCAGAAGCTCGCGATCGACCTCGATGAGTTCGCGGTCGCGGGCGGCCTCGCCGGCGCAGCGATCGACGTCGTCAAGTGCAAGACGATCGACCTTCTCGTCCCGGCGACCGCCGAGGTCGTCATCGAGGGCTTGATCGACCCGAACGTGCTCGAGCCCGAGGCCCCCTTTGGCGAAAGCAACGGCTACGTCGCGCTCGAAGCCTTCAACATGCCGATGGAAGTGACTGCGATCACGCACAAGAAGAACGCGGTCTTCAGCGCGATCATCAGCCAGGTGACGCCGAGCGAGTCGAGCGCGATCAAGAAGGTCGCCTACGAGCCGCTGTTCCTGAACCACCTGCGCAACACGATGGGCATCAAGGGCGTGAAGCGCGTCGTCCTGCACGAGCCGCTCACCAACCTTCGCCCCGTCGTCTTCGTCCAGTACGAGTATGGGACGTCGAAAGCCGAGATCTGGCGCGGCCTCTACGGAGCGACCTCGTTCCTCGCCGGCATCGGCAAGATCACGATCGCAGTCAGCGACGACATCGACCCGAGCTCGGTCGACGCCGTCCTGTGGTCGCTCGCCTATCGCGCGAAGCCGGCCGACGACGTCCACATACTCCCCTACCGCAACCGCGTGCAGGGAGCGCACTACGGCCCGAACCCGACCGATTCCTGCCTGCTGATCGATGCGACGCGGAAATACCCGATGCCGCCGCTCGCGCTCCCTTCGAAGGAGATCATGGAGAACTCATACAAGATCTGGAACGAGCTCGGCTTGCCGTCGGTCAAGCAGACGCCCCCCTGGCACGGCTACACGCTGGGCGACTGGAGCGAGAGCTGGCAGCGCTTCGCCGACCGCACCATCAGGGGAGAGTGGGAGGAGAACGGCAAGGAGACGCTCGCGCGCCA
>JBIOVC010000540.1:0-6315 GCA_044867545.1 Hyphomicrobiaceae bacterium
TCGAGCTGCCGGCGCCGGGCAGCGCGCGCATTTGCTCCTTGGTCAGTCGCGGAAACGTGCACCAGCAGCCCGCTCCCCAACTGCCGCTAAGGACGGCGCCGAGCTCGTCCATCAGCGTCGGCGTCAAAGGGCGGAAGGCGAGTGCGGTGCCTTCGGCTTTGGCGGTGCGCTTTCGCCGGCTGGAGGTGGGCATGTGCTGATCCTCCTCACGGAGCGTCTAGTGTCCCTATCCGCAAGTTCGCCTGCGCTCGATGCCAGGTTCCCGAGCGAACTTCGGAATCATAAGGGACACTAGAAGCATAGAGTTGCTAGTGTGATTCAGATCGAGAAATTCGCTCACAGGGAAGCCGCGACCACTGGCGAATTTCTCGATCATCACACTAGCGCTGGCAGAGACTGCAATAGAATGTCGCGCGGCCGCTCTGGACGGTGCGACGAATGATTCCAATGCATCCTTTGCGGCGGCATGGCTCGCCCTCGCGGCCGTAGACCTGAAACGAATGCTGGAAGTAGCCGAGCTCGCCGTCGGTGCGGCGATGATCGCGCAGCGTCGAGCCGCCGGCTGCGATCGCCTCCTTAAGCACCGCGCGGATGGCGGGGACGAGGCGCTCGGCGCGCTCTGTCGGCTTGCCGCTGCGCATGGCGAGGCTGCGTGCGCCGCGGTTGGGGCTCAGCCCCGCGCGGTGCAGTGCCTCGCTCACATAGATGTTGCCGAGGCCGGCGACGGTGTGCTGGTCGAGCAGGAAGGCCTTGAGGTCGGTGGCGCGGCCAAGCGCGCGTTCCGCGAGATACGCCGGCGTGAAGGTGTTGCCGAGCGGCTCGGGTCCGAGTTTCGCGAACAGCGGATGGCGCTCGAGCTCGGATTCGGCGATCAGGTCCATGTACCCGAACCTTCGCGGGTCGTTGTAGGTGATGCGCGCGCTGTTCTCCATGCGGAAGACGATGTGGTCGTGGGCTGCATTCCCTCTCCCCCCGTCAGGGGGGAGAGGGCCAGGGTGAGAGGGGGAGACGCGGAAGTGGCCGCTCATGCCGAGATGCATGATGAGCGCCTCGCCGTTGTCGAGCGACGCGATCAGGTACTTGCCGCGGCGGTTGACGTGCAGAACCTTGCGGCCCTCGAGACGTGCGGCGAAGTTCGCCGGCAACGGGAAGCGCAGGTCGTGGCGGCGCTGCTCGATACCGGCAATGCGGACGCCTGCCATGACCGGCTCCAAGCCCCGGCGGACGGTCTCGACCTCTGGCAGCTCCGGCATACATTAGAACGGGTTCAGGCGCGGTCAGACGGTGAGACGGCCGCGATGCGCCGGGTGATATTGGGTTTCATGCTGCCCGTGCCCCCCATTTTGCCAGTGAGGCGCGGAGCCACTATCCTTGCCCCTATGACGGACGATCCGCAACAGGCCGGTCCTGAAGCCGGCAAGACATCCTTCGGATTTCGCGAGGTGCCCGCCTCCGAGCGGCAGGGACTCGTCAACGACGTGTTCGCGAGGGTCGCATCGAACTACGACCTGATGAACGACCTGATGTCGGGGGGGCTGCACCGGCTCTGGAAGGACGACTTCGTCGCGGCGCTCAATCCGCCGCGGTCGACGCAGCCGTTCCGGCTGCTCGATGCCGCGGGAGGGACCGGGGATATCGCACTTCGCGTGCTCGATCTCGCAGGCGGCGGCTGCGAAGTGGTGATCGCCGACATCAGCCGGGAAATGCTCGAGGCCGGCCGGCGCAAGATCGGGGCGGCCGGCCACGGGGACCGCATCCGTCTTGTCGAGGCGAACGCCGAGGCGCTGCCGTTCGCCGGCAAGAGCTTCGATGCCTACACCGTTGCCTTCGGCATCCGGAACATGACCGACATCGGCAAGGTGCTCGCCGAGGCGCATCGCGTGCTCAAGATCGGGGGGCGCTTCCTGTGCCTGGAATTTTCGGAGTGCCAGATGCCGATCCTCGACCGGCTCTATGATTTCCACTCGTTTCAGGTGATCCCGCGGCTCGGCCGGCTCGCAGCGGGCGCGGAAGAGCCTTACCAGTATCTGGTCGAGAGCATCCGCAGATTCCCGAACCAGGAGCGGTTCGCGGCGATGATCCGGGAGGCCGGCTTTGCCCGGGTCACCTACCGAAATCTTAGCGGCGGCATCGCGGCAATCCATTCAGGGTGGCGAATCTGAGGTTTGCCACCTTTTCTCCAATGTTCGGCGCGATGGTGCGCCAAACGGAATCGCGCAGAGCGCGAGCGCTTGCTGCGCTGCACGCTTTGCTTTAGTTTGCTGATGTGTTCCCGTGTAAGGTGAACCGCCATGTCCCGGATTTTTCTCGTTTCCTCGCTTGCTGCGGCAACCACTGCGGGTCTGGTCGGCACAGGTGTGCTGGGCTACGACCTCGCTTCGCTCTTCACATCGTCGACCGAGACCGCCAGCGATGCTGCGGTTCGCGGGAAGGCGGGTGAGACGCGCACGGCGGCGCTGCCGGACGAGCGCAAGTCGGATGCACCGCGAAAGGCGGCCGATCCGAGCGAGCCGTCCTTCGACATCGTCCGGCTTGATCCGGACAGCTTCTCGGTGTTCGCTGGCAAGGCGCAACCGAACTCGACAGTGACGGTGCTCGCCAACGGCCGCGCGATCGCGACGACGAAGGCGAGCGAGACCGGCGACTGGTCGATCGTGGTCGAGCACCCGTTTGCGGCCGGCGAGTATCAGCTTAGCCTCACGGCCAAGGTCGATGGCCAGGCCGCTGCGGTTCAAGGACAGGCGATCAGCATGTCGGTCGCGAAGGGCGCGCGCGTGACGCTCGCCGATGCGAAGCCGGTTGCGAAGTCTCCGGCGGCTCCGATCAAGACGACTGCGCCCGGCGCCGAGAAGCGGGACGCCGTGGCGTCGGCTCCTTCGAGCGCCGCCAAGCCGGCGCAGAGCCCGGCGGCCATCAAGGAACTCGAACGGATGGTGGTGTCGGCGCGCGGCGGAGACAACCAGCAACGGCCGGTGTCGCTGCCGGTGCCGATCACCTTCGTCTACGACGAGGCGAGCTTCACGGCGGAAGGGCAGAGAGCGGCGGCTCTGCTCGCGGAGTATCTGCAGCTCAGGCGGCTCGACAACGTCGTGCTGAGCGGCCATGCCGACGAGCGCGGCTCTGACCAGTACAACATGGAGCTGTCGCAGCTCCGGCTCGAGCGCGTTGCGCGCTTCCTGCGGGAGAACGGGTACAAGGGCCAGCTGTCGCTGCTGCCGAAGGGCAAGAGTGAGCCCTATGGGGGGGTCGATCGCGGCCACCTTCCGAGGGAGCAGGTGTTCCAACTCGACCGGCGCGTCGAGTTGCATCTTACGCGATAGCACGCGCGTTCGCTCTGCAAGTCCTGCCGGGTGTGAAATCAAGCGGATAGCGTCGCCTTAGGGCGAGGTGTTAACCGTTTCCCGCGCACATGCCTGCTGCGGGCTTGTCCGCGCCATACCGCTCTCGGCAAGGTCCGGAGCGAACGCTCATCGCTCCCAGTGCAGGCATGGCCTCGACCATCGGCAATCTCGTTCGGCTTGCGCGCGCCGGTATCGTGCTGGCCCAGCACGGGGTGCGCTTCGTGCCGAAGGGCATGAAGGCGCCGCTCGCGCTCACGCTCGCCTCGTGGGCGGTCTGGCCGATCGTCGCATTGACGGCGCCGTTCCGAAAAACGCGCAGCGACAAGGTGCGCGTGGCGGACGCGCTAACGGATCTCGGGCCCAGCTACATCAAGCTCGGCCAGTTCCTCGCAACGCGCGCCGACGTGATCGGGCCGGAGCTCGCCCGCGATCTTTCCCACCTGCAGGACAAGCTGCCGCCGTTTCCCATGAAACAAGCGCGGGAGGCGATCGAGGAGAGCCTCGGCGGCAGACTAGAGGATCATTTCGCGGAGTTCGAGCCGGCAATCGCGGCGGCATCGATCGCGCAGGTGCACCGCGCCGAGGTGGTCGAGAACGGCGTCAGGCGACAGGTGGCGGTCAAGATCCTGCGGCCCAATATCGAGCGGCGGTTCCGGCGCGATCTCGACAGCTACTACTTCGCCGCCCGCCAGATCGAGCGGTTCCATCCGCCCTCGCGGCGCCTGAGGCCGGTCGCTGTCGTCGACACGCTGAAGCGCACGACCGAGATCGAGATGGATCTGAGACTCGAAGCTGCCGCGATGTCGGAGATGACCGATAACATCAAGGCCGACACGTCGGCGGAGGGCTTGCGATTCCGCATTCCGCTTGTCGACTGGAAACGTACGCAGCGGCGGGTGCTCACATCGGAGTGGATCGACGGCATCCCGATCTGGGATCACGCGCGCCTCAGAGAAGCCGGGCACGATCTGAAGGCGCTCGGCGTCGTCGTGCTGCGGACGTTCCTGCGGCACGCGATGCACGACGGCTTCTTTCATGCCGACATGCACCAGGGCAACCTGCTGGTCGACGGCGAGGGTCGCGTGGTCGCGGTCGACTTTGGCATTATGGGCCGGCTCGGCATGAAGGAGCGGCGTTTTCTCGCCGAGATCCTGCACGGTCTCATCACCCGCGACTACCGCCGCACGGCAGCCGTCCACCTCGAGGCCGGCTACGTGCCGCCGCACCACTCGGTCGAGATCTTCGCACAGGCGATGCGGGCGATCGGCGAGCCGATCCACGGCCGCACGGCGGAGGAGATCTCGATGGCGGAGCTGCTGGGGCAGCTCTTTGCCTACACGGAAGTGTTCGACATGCAGACGCGCCCCGAGCTGATCCTGCTGCAGAAGAGCATGGTGATCGTCGAGGGCGTGGCGCGCTCGCTCGATCCGAGCCTCAACATCTGGACGGCGGCGGAGCCGGTCGCCAAGCAATGGATCGAGGAGAACTACGGCGTCGCCGGCCGTATCCGGGACGCCGGCGAGGGCGCCGAGACGATGGGCAAGGTGCTGGCTGACGTGCCGCGGCTGCTCGAGCGGGCGGAAGGCGCGGCGCTTGCCTTCGCCGACATGGCACAGGGCGGCCTCCGGCTCGATGAGGATACGATCCGGCAGCTCGCCGCCGAGGAGGCCACGCATACCCGGTGGGGGCGGATTGCGCTCTGGATCGGCGCGCTGGCGCTGGCCGCGATCGCCGCCGCGCTCACCCTCGGGTGATCACTTCCTGTCCGGGCAGGGGTCGCCCTCCGGACACCCGCCCGGCCCTGCTTCGGGCGCAGGTTGGACTGGCGACCCCGAGGGGCACGGCGGACCTTCAGGGCAGCCGCCGGGCCGGCTGTGCAGCACGGGCGGCGGCGGAAGGACGAGGCTCGGGGCCATGCCCGGCGTCAACGAGGGCGAGGAGGGCGTGACCGCCATCGGTCTTGCCGGCGCGATCTTTGGCGCGGGTTGCTGGGCGACGCCTTGGCCCGAGGCGGCCAGGACCGCACAAAGACCCATTCCGAATGCGGTAAATCCGTTGCGAAGACCGAGTCTCATACCCGTCCCCCATCCTCGTGGTCGGCACAGAGTATCACGAAACATCGGCAGTCAAGGAGCGCGGCGGTCACTGCTTGGGGGGCGGAGTTGCGCCCTTGCACATCTCCCGCGCGCTCTCGGCAAGTTCGGCAAACCTCGGGTCGGCCTCGAGGTTGACGGCGAGCTTTTCGAGTTGCTGGAAGGCGGTCGGCTGGCGCGCATTCTTGCGCAGTAGCTCGATATAGCGCCTGATCTCGGGATACTCGTGCGCTTCGATGATGTAGGCGCCGTAGAGGTGCCCGACGATGTCGGTCGAGAGGAAGCCATTGTTGGTGTAGTAGCCGATGTCCTCGAAGAAGCCGAGGTAGCGGTTGATGTCGTCGTGGTCGAACTTGCCGCCCCACGATTGGTATAGAGGGGCGCACGACTCGATGGCGTTGCGCATGTCGCGATAGATGCCGTCCTTGACGTAGAAGTCCGCGCTCAGCTCCTTGGCCAGGCGGATCATCTCGATCTGGCGGGTCATCCTCTGGGTTTCGTAGAAGGTGTAGATCAGCACGCCCTGGCCCAGCAGGAATCCGAGCACCAAGAGCACGCGCCAGCCGATCGGCTCCACAACTGATCTCCCCCGACATGCAGCCGCCCCAAGTTGCGAGGAGCCTATCCCGGCTCGCGAGCGAGTTCCAGGCGGCTGGGTTGCGCATACTTCCCTGGGTGGCAGAGCTGCCTCGGGCGCTTAACCCAGCACCAGCGCACGTGTGCTAGGGTTTGGCCGAGACTTCAGCGATGGCAACAGCAGTGGCGTCCAAGGGTATCCTGCTCGTGATCGGCGGCGGCATCGCCGCCTACAAATGCCTCGACCTCGCGCGCCGGCTCGGCGAGCGCGGTATCGGCGTGCGTGCCGTCATGACGAGGGCTGC
>JBIOVC010000541.1:0-4687 GCA_044867545.1 Hyphomicrobiaceae bacterium
GCGCTGGCCCGGTCGGTGCGCAGGCACCTCGCCGGCCTCGGCTGGGAGCCCGAGGTGATCCTCGCCTCCTTTCACGGCATTCCCCAGAGCTACTCCGACAAGGGCGACCCCTACCGCTCACATTGCCTGCGGACCACCGACCTGCTCCGCGCCGCGCTCGGCCTCGACGACCGCCGGCTGATCATGACGTTCCAGTCGCGCTTCGGGCCGGAGGAGTGGCTGAAGCCCTACACCGACCTCACCATCGAGCGACTGGCGAAGGAAGGCGTACGGCGCATTGCCGTGCTTAACCCGGGCTTCGTCTCCGACTGCCTCGAGACGCTCGAGGAGATCGGCATGCTGGCGGCGGAGGCGTTCCACGAGCACGGCGGCGAGCAGTTCACCCGCATCCCCTGCCTGAACGACGGCGAGGACGGCATGCGGGTGATCGAGCATGTCGTGCGCCGGGAGCTGCAGGGCTGGGTGTAGCTGCCGGAAAGATCGAGAATAGCACTGTAATTACAACGCGATAATTGTGCCAATATTCATCATTTCTCAACGCGTTGTTAACCGGGCGTTCGGTTTCTGGCGGCAGAAACGGTGAGGGCGACACGCGCGTCACCCGAAGCGATTCGATCGGCGAGAGGCGGGCTATGGGCATGGATATTCTGGGTGGGTTGGGGGTCTTCGGCATCGTTCTCATCGTATTTGCGATCGCGGTCGCCTGGAGCTGCGTGAAGGTCGTCCCGCAAGGCTACAACTATACCGTCGAGAGCTTCGGCCGCTACGAGAAGACGCTGCAGCCGGGCCTCCACCTGCTGATCCCGGTGGTGCAGGCGGTCGGCTACCGCATGAACATGAAAGAGCAGGTGATGGATATCCCCTCGCAAGATGTCATCACCCGCGACAACGCCATGGTCACCGTTGACGGCGTTGCCTTCTTCCAGGTGCTGAACGCCGCCAAGTCGGCCTACGAGGTCGACCGGCTCGAGCACTCGATCACCAACCTCACCATGACCAACATCCGCACCGTCATGGGGTCGATGGACCTCGACGAGCTGTTGTCCAACCGTGACACGATCAATGCCAGGCTGCTGCAGGTCGTGGATGCGGCAACCGAGTCCTGGGGCGTGAAGGTGACCCGCATCGAGATCAAGGACATTGCGCCGCCGCGCGACCTCGTCGACAGCATGGCGCGCCAGATGAAGGCCGAGCGCGAGAAGCGCGCCCAGATCCTCGAGTCCGAGGGCATGCGGCAGGCCGCGATCCTCAAGGCCGAGGGCGAGAAGCAGGCCGTGGTGCTCGAGGCCGAGGGTCGCAAGGAAGCAGCGTTCCGCGATGCCGAGGCCCGCGAGCGTTTCGCCCAAGCAGAGGCCAAGGCCACCGAAATGGTCTCCAATGCCATCGCCGCCGGCAACGTGCAGGCGATCAACTACTTCGTCGCCAACAACTACGTGAAGGCGCTGGAGGCGCTCGCCAAGGCGCCCAACCAGAAGGTCATCATGATGCCGCTCGAGGCATCCTCGGTGATCGGCTCGCTGGCCGGCCTCGCCCAGATTACCGGCGAGGCATTCGGCGGCGATTCGGGGCGTCCCGCCCCGCCGGCTCGTCCGCGCTCAGGAACGGTGCCCCAGGTCTGAATCTTGCGAGGCGCGCGAAGGTTGTGACACCGGCTGACCGGCATGCTACGCAGCGCCCGGGTTGCGGAGGGTTCCGTCATGCAATCGATCGTCGATTTCTTCTGGGGCCTCGGCGGCTGGAACTGGTTCATCGTCGCGGTTCTGATGCTGATTCTCGAGATGCTGGTGCCGGGCGTGCATTTCATGTGGTTTGGGCTCGCCGCCGTGGTGCTCGGCGCGATTGCCCTTTCGGTCGATATCCCGGTTCACTGGCAGCTGATCATCTTCGCTGTCGTCGCGCTCGGCAGCATTCTCATCGGGCGCCGCTACTGGCGGCCCGAGTCGGTCGACAGCGACCAGCCGAACCTCAACGTCCGCGGCGCCCAGTACATCGGCCGAGTCGTCACCGTCGAGGAGGCGATCTCCGGCGGACGAGGCAAGGTGCGGGTCGGCGATACGCTCTGGAACGCCGAAGGTCCCGACCTGCCGAAGGGCGCCCGCGCCAAGGTGACCGGCACCAACGGTACCGCTCTGGTGATCGTGGCGGCGGCCTGACGCGGCTGCGGCGCCCGGCTACACCACCCCCGCCCTGAGCAGGTCGTGCACGTGCACGATCCCGACCGGCTTGCCCTTCTCGACCACGAACATCTGCGTGCGCTTGAGCGAGTTGATCTGTTCGAGCGCGGCCGACGCCAGCATGCCGGGGCGCAGTGTATTGGGCTTCCTCGTCATGATGTCGCGCGCACGCGCCGTGAGCAGCTCCGTGCCCATGTGACGCCGCAGGTCGCCGTCGGTGATCATGCCGGCGAGACGGCCCTTGGCACCGATGACCCCGAGGCAGCCGAAGCTCTTTTGCGTCATCGTCACGATCGCCTCCGACATCACGGTGGCCTCGCCGACCAGCGGTAGCCGCTCGCCCTTGTGCATGACGTCGGAGACGAGCTTCAGCTGCGCGCCGAGCGAGCCGCCCGGATGCAGCGCCTTGAAGTCGTGCGCGCTGAAGCCTTTCGCCTCGAGCAGCGCCATCGCCAGCGCATCGCCGAGTGCGAGCTGCATCGTCGTCGATGTCGTCGGCGCGAGCCCGTGCGGGCAGGCCTCCTTCGCCTTAGGCAGCTCGAGCACGACGTCCGATGCCTTGGCGAGCGCCGAATCGGACCGCGACGTGAGCGAGATCAGCGGCACCCGGAACCGCCGCGAATAGGTGATGATGTTCTTGAGCTCGACCGTCTCCCCGGACCAGGAGATGGCGAGGATCACGTCCGCAGGCGTGATCATGCCGAGATCGCCGTGGCTCGCTTCCGACGGGTGCACGAAGAATCCCGGCGTACCGGTCGAGGCGAACGTGGCCGCGATCTTCTGCGCGACATGTCCGCTCTTACCGATGCCGGTGACGATGACGCGGCCATTGAGCGCGTCGAGCAGCCGGACCGCGCGGGCGAAGGGGGCGGCGAGCGGCCCGCCGAGCGCCGCCGAGAGTGCTGAAAGACCCTCGCCTTCGAGGCCGAGCGTTCTGATAGCTGAGGCGACCGCCGGATCAGTGGCTCGCGCCCTGCGGCCGCCCGCGATCGGCTTCAGCTTGCGCGTGCTGAGCGCTGGCGATGACATCGAGCCGAGCTTCCCCCCGAGATGCGCTATGCTGCCGGACCGAGTCGGCGGCAGCCTTGCTCCGTTCTCTATCAGAGGCCAGTCATTGAAAGAAGCAATTGGATGGGGCTACCCAGCCCTTCGTTAACCGTATTCGCCGTGTCCCCGGAACCGCCGCTTACACCAGCTTCTTGATCTCGGCCTTGAAAGCGGGACCGAGGTCGCTGCGGGCCAGCGCATAGGCGACATTCGCCACCAGGAACCCGATCTTCGACCCGCAGTCGTAGATCTGTCCGTCGAAGCGAACTGCGTAGAACGGCTGACCGGCCATCTGTGACAGCTTGATCATGCCGTCGGTGAGCTGGATTTCGCCGCCGGCGCCCCGCTCCTGCGCGCCGAGCAGGCTGAAGATCTCTGGCTGCAGGATGTAGCGTCCGCTGATGTGGAGGTTCGAGGGCGCCGTGCCGCGCGCCGGCTTCTCGACCATCTCTGTGATGCGCGATACCTTGGCTCGGGCGTTCTCGACGCCGGCGATCCCGTAGAGATGCGTCTGGTCCTCCGGCACCGGCGAGACCGCGATGTGGTTGCCTCCATGCGCCTCGTAGGATTCGATCATCTCCGCAAGGAACGGCTTGTCCGCGTGGTGCAGCATGTCGGGCAGCAGCAACGCGAACGGTTCCTCGCCGACGATGTCGCGCGCACACCAGACCGCGTGGCCGAGGCCGAGCGGCGCCTGCTGCCGGGTGAAGCTCGTCTGCCCCGCGCCCGGCAGGTCGCGCGAGAGCAGGTCGAGCTCGTTCTTCTTGCCGCGCTCGGCGAGCGTGCGCTCCAGCTCGAACGTGCTGTCGAAGTGGTCCTCGATGACGCCCTTGTTGCGGCCAGTGACGAAAATGAAGTGCTCGATCCCGGCCTCCCGCGCCTCGTCGACCACGTGCTGGATCACCGGCCGGTCGACGACAGGCAGCATCTCCTTTGGGATCGCCTTGGTCGCCGGCAGGAACCGCGTGCCGAGCCCCGCCACCGGGAGCACCGCCTTGCGGATGCGCTTTCTTGCTTCAGGCATCTACAACCTCTTGCAGGACCACTGACAAACGGCGCGTTGGCCTTGAAGGGAGCGATTGTGCCAGATTGCTGGTCGGACCTCCAGGCGGCGTCCGGTGACCGGGCAGTTGGAGCAGGTGGGATCGCATGAGCATCCTTGTAACCGGCGGCGCTGGCTACATCGGCAGCCACATGGTGCTCGAGCTGCTGGATACCGGCGAGCAACCGGTCGTCCTCGACACCCTCTCGACCGGGTTCCGCTGGGCGGTGCCGACTTCGGTGCCGCTGATCGTCGGCGACTGCGGCGATCAGGAGCAGGTGCGCATGCTGCTCCGCGAGCACGAGGTCGACGCCATCGTCCACTTCGCCGGCTCCATCGTCGTGCCGGACTCGATCGCCGATCCGCTCGGCTACTACCTCAACAACACCGTGAAATCGCGCACTCTGATCGAGGCTGCCGTCGC
>JBIOVC010000542.1:0-3493 GCA_044867545.1 Hyphomicrobiaceae bacterium
CCATCGGCGACACCGACGGGCCGGTGACGGCCACGAGCATGATCTCGCCCATGATCGAGGAGATGGGCCCCATCTCCGTGTGCACGCCTTGCGGCAGCTTGCTTTGCACCGTGGCAAGCCGCTCGGCAACCTGCTGCCTGGCGCGATAGATCTCCGTCTCCCAGCCGAACTCGACGTAGACGATCGACAGGCCGACCCCCGAGGTCGAGCGGATCCGCACCACCCCGGGCATGCCGCCCATGGCGGTCTCAATGGGGTAGGTGATGAGCTGCTCGACCTCCTGCGGCGCCAGCCCTTCGGCTTCGCTCATCAGAGCGACGGTCGGGCGGTTAAGATCGGGGAATACGTCGACAGGCAGGCGCGGCAGCACGAAGCTGCCGTAGGCTACGAGCACGACGGCAGCGGCCACGACCAGCAACCGGCTTTTCAAGCTCGCGTTGATGAGGAGATTGAACATGGGTCGATCGCCTCAGCGCGCCTGATTGAGGAGGGGCGCGTTGCGCACGACGATCTTCTCGCCCGCCCCGATGCCGGCCGTAACCAGAACGTTGTCGCTGTCGAAAGGCTCCACCCGTATTGGACGCGGTACGAAGAGTTCCGGCTCCTTGTGGCTGAACACCACGGTCTGTCCGCTTGGCGCGTGGGCGAGGGACGCGCGGGGCAGCAGGATGCCCGACACGCGATCCCCGGTGGATCCGATCACCGTGACAGGCGTGCCGACATTGTAGGGAACGGGAGGTCCGACGATCTGGAAATGCAGGATCGAGTATTGCTGCTGAAGGGCGCGGCTGCGGCCGATGAACTTGAGCTTGATCGCCGCATCGGTTCCCACGGTCGCAGTCGCCTCGCCGACGGCGTCGGGGCTGATCTGGTCGAAGACGAGTGCCTCAACGAGCAGGTTCGCCGGATCTACGATCTGGAAAAGCTGATCGCTCTGCGCCACGACCTGGCCGGCGACGACGCGCGCTGTCGCGATCACGCCGTCCACCGGCGCGCGTAAGTCCTCCGGGAGAGCCTTCGCAGCCAGCAATTCGCGGCGGCGTTTCTCGAGCCCCTCAATCTGGAGGCGAAGCTCTTCAACTGCGGCTCTGGCAACCACGTTCTTCAAGAGGAGCTCCTCCTGCCGCCCGAGCTTCCTGCGACTGATCGCAATCTCCTGGTCGAGCGTGCCGAGGGTCTGCGCCATGTCGGACGAATCGATCGACGCGAACGACGGTGCGACGCGTCCGAGCAAGTCCCCGGCCTTGACCTTGGCGCCAAGCGGCGGCACGCCTCCTTCGGGGGCCTCGTAGCGGCCCTGCAGTGTGCTTTGCACCACGCCGCTGCGGTTGGGATTGGCAATGATGCGCCCGTGGAATCGCACGCTGCGCGGGTTGCTCTCAACCTTTGCGACGCGCGTTCGAATCTCCAGAAGCCGCTGTGTCGGCTTGGGCACAAAGATGCTCCCGTCCGGTCGTCGAGACGGGGAGTTGCCCGCGCTGGCGCTCAAATCCGGCCCGTGGTCGTGGTCGTCGTGGGCCCAGGCAACGGCCGAGGCCAGGATCAGGCCGAGAATCGCCGCCGGCAGGATGAGGAGCTTGCGGCGACCGGAAAGCACGGCGCCCCCGGCGGCGGCTACGAGGAGAAGGACGCCGGCGAAGGAAACGGCGGTCCGGCCACCCGGCAGGGCCCCAAGCATTTCGGTCACGATCCGTCGCATGCCCCCGGGACCAGCCCCGGCAGGCGGCGGGGGGATCGTGAGCGTGCCCACCAAGAGATCATCCGCGCTTCCCTCGGTGAGCGTCGCCAGCACCTCGTAGCTGCCGGGCTTGCGCAGGAGCGGCGCCGTCACCTCGTAGGTGGCCGTCTTCTCCTGCAGCTCCGCTTTGAACGGCTTGCCGTCGAGGGAGATCTCGATGGTCGCGCCCGTGACCGGCGCATTGTCGTCCGCCCGGTCGAGATAAACCACGAGCACCTCGCCTTCGACGATGCCCACGAGCTGGTATCGCTCGGAGGTTGCGACGACGCGCGGCGAGGCCGGCATCCGCGCGCCGGCGCCGGGCGGCTCGCCGTGGTCGTGGCCTTCGTGTGCCGGTGCCGGGCCGACATGGGTCAGCAGCAGACCGGCTGCTGCAGCGCAGGCAAAAGCGGCTGCGCGGGCGCCGCGCGCCAGAAGGCGACGTTGAGGTCGAGACATCGGGATAACCTTACGTTCCGGCCGAGACTGGGACCGCAATAAGAGAGCAAGATGCGCCTTGCACCCCTATGTCCTGATGGCGATCAGGCAGGATGGAACGGTTTAGGCGGACGGTCGAGGCTCGTGGGCTCGGCGCCGTGGAGTGCGGCAGCAGGCCCAATCAGCGGTGCCGAATCCAGGACGACAAGCGGAACAGGAACGGCAGCGGCCAGAATGGCCTGCCCGCCATGACAGATGAAGTCGCAACCGTCGAGAGGCGAATGGCCGGTTCCGTCGCAATCGTGCGGGGTGCCGGCGTGCCCCGCCTCGCATGCCGCGGGCTCGAAGAGGTGCCCGCGCCGGGCCAGGTCGTCTGCTGCGTCGACCGCGGCGGTTGCATGCTCCGCCGTGGGCAAGGCGTGTCCCGCAGCGTGGGCATAGGCGCCGACAACGCAGGCCGCAACCAGCGCAAGCGCCATTGCGGTTGCAAGCAACCGGGCCGGCCACGCTTTGGCACCGCTGCGCATCGGGAAGGTCTTCGTCTGCCACGCTCCTCACTTATGGCCGACGATTTGGCCCGCATCAAGACAGAGCCCTGGATGCTGAAGCGACATGCCGAAGGGCAACGTTACATCGTTGCGTGAGACGCACACTTGCCGCGTGTGCAGATGGTGCTCGACGCGGCCTGGACCGTCCGTTCGCGTGCACCGTCGGACGATCACACGACCTCCACCGTCATGCCGTCGTATCCCACCTCGACATTGGGCGGCACTTGGCGGCGCAACGTCTCGTAGTCCAGCTCCACCGTCATATGCGTGAGGATCGCCCGCTTGGCGCCGACACGCGCAATCCAGTCCAGCGCCTGCTGCACCGAGAAGTGGCTCGGATGCGGCATTGGCCTGAGCGCGTCGATGATCCACAGGTCGAGCCCCTGCAGCAACGGCACCGAGCTCTCGGGGATGCCGGCGACATCGGGCGAGTAGGCGACATTGCCGAAGCGGAACCCCAGCGACGGGATATCGCCGTGATCGAGCGGGATCGGCACCGCCTCGATCGCGCCCCCCCGTCCCTCGATGCGCACCGGCGCGGGCGGAACGATGGTGGACGCCTCCAGAATGGCGGGATAGCCCGAGCCGGCCCGCTGCCGGAAACAGTATTCGAAGCGGGATTCCAGCATGGCGCGTGTCGCTGCATCGGCCCAAATCGGCACCCGGCGCCTGGTATTGAAGAACACCGCGCGCAGGTCGTCGATGCCGTGGGTGTGATCGGCATGATCGTGGGTGTACAGCACGCCGTCCAGCGTGCCGATGTTGGCATCGAGGAGCTGCTCGCGGATCT
>JBIOVC010000543.1:0-8131 GCA_044867545.1 Hyphomicrobiaceae bacterium
CGATCAGGGTGTCCTCCACCTCGCTCTCGGCGGCCAGGGTGACAAGGTCCGGATTGGCCGAGAATCCGCCGTCCCAATAGGCATTGCCCTCGATTTGGACAGCATGGTGCAAGGTCGGCAGGCAAGCGGAGGCAAGCACGACCTCGACGGTCAGCTCCCTGCGACGGAAGATGCGGGCGCGTCCGGTCGCAACCTCGGTCGCGGCGATCAGCAGCTCGATTCCGGGGCTCGTGCGGACCTTCTCGAAATCGACGTGGGTGGTGAGAAGCTGGCGCAACGGATCGAAGCCTAGCGGGTTGAATTCGTAAGGAGAAAACAGGCCGGCGACATTCGGCAGAGGCTGTGAGCGGGTCAGCCCGAAGAAGAACGGGTTGAAGCGCATCAGGTCCGGAACGCCCGCCTGCTCGACCGCGTCCCACACCTGGCGCAGCACGGTGCGCGCCATCGCCGGCCCGCCCTGGGCGAGGCCCGAGGCCAGCGCCGCTGCGTTGACGGCACCCGCACTGGTCGCGCTCACCCAGCCGAATTCCAGGCCTTCGTCCTCGAGCAGCCGGTCGAGCACGCCCCAGGTGAAGGCGCCGTGCGCCCCCCCACCCTGCAGCGCGAGGTAGACGCGCTTGCGCCTGTTCAGAAACCGCACGTGCCCGCTCCGCCGCCAAACCGACCGGGCCGTCCTTTTCGCAAGGCGGCCCGGTCGACGCTTCTAGCATCTGCAGGCATCCGCTGCAGGGTGAGGTTTGCCGCGGGTGCTCTTCTTCCGCACGACTGGCTTGCGCGCAACGCGGAGCTAGCGTCCGCTGGCGCCCCCTGTCGCCGTGTAGGTGAATTTCACGCCGGCGTAGGCCGTAAGGCCCAGGGTATTGTAGCCCAGGAGCTCCTCATAGCGCTCATCAAGCGCGTTCTCCACACGGCCGAAGACCTCCCACTCGGGCGTCAGTCGGTAGGACGCGGCGACGTTGACGAGCCAGTAGGGGTCTAACGTGACGAGATCGAACGACACCAAGTCGACGTAAGGGTTCGCTCCGTTGTAGATCGCTGCAACGTTGAGATTGCCGCGGCCCGCATCGAAGGAATAATTCAGGTCGGCGCGGCCCGTGTGCTTTGGACGGCGGTCCTCCTGTTGGCCATTAGGCTCAGTGGCATCGAGGTAGGTATAGCTTCCTCCCAAGGAGACGCCGGGCAGGACGACAATCCGTCCGGCGACCTCGACGCCGCTTCGCTTGCTTTCGCCAAACTGATTGAACAGCGTGTTTCCAAAGCCGTCGATCTCGTTGGTCAGGTTGGCGTTGAAATAGGTGACGTCCAAAAGCGCGCGTCCACCAAGCAACGTGAACTCGACGCCCGCGTCCCAGCTCTCCGATTCTTCAGGAACGAGGTTCGGATTGCCAACAAACGTCCCCAAGATGGAGCCGAACTGCTCGAACATCCCCGGCAGCGCAACCCCGGTTCCCGTGCTTGCGTGCGGCCGAAGCCCGATCTCGGGAATGTTCAACGACGCGTTGACGTTCCAGGTGGTGAAATCGGCAAACTCGTCGTTGTCATCACGCCGTATGCTGCCCCCGACGAAAAGGCGATCGTAGAAGCCGACGCGATACTCGGCAACAGTTGCGACGTGCCCGCGTTTGCGGGTCAGACCGTCGGTAAAGAGCGACGTTGGCGTGAACTCCTCATCCTTCTTCTCGATGAAGCCGCTGATGCTGTGCTTCGACTGCAGGAGCTGAGACGCCTCGAAGCGATAGGTGGCGAGATAGGACAGCGTATCGACCACGGAGTCATTGGTGGAAACGCTGCCGAATGTGAAGCTTTCGAGGTCGCTATCGTTCCTGTTGGCCTTGACGACATGGGTGAGCGCCCCGCCGAGCATGTCCCAGCGCAAGTTGACACCACCTAGAAATGTCTGCTGGTCGGCCGTATCGGGTGTGTCGATCGCGCTGCTGAACGGGGTCTGCGGACGCGGAGCGAAGAAATCCGCATCGGTGTGCGCGAACCTGTCCGATCTCCGGGCGAAGAAATCGAGCATCATTCCCTGCATCAACGTCACGCCGCCCTTGACCTGGAAGGTCGAGTGCCGCCACGAGTCATCCTCGCTGCCCCAAGGGTCCCAGTTGAAATCATTCTGCTCGCGATAGTTGGCGCCGACCGATAGCCAGAACCTGTCGGTTCCGCCGGAGGCGCGCGCGGCGACGTCGCTCGTGCCGTAGCCGCCGGCTTCAGCGCGGGCGGTCAGCGTCAACGGGCCCTGGCCGCCTTTAGTGATGATGTTGATGACGCCGCCGATCGCCTTTGAGCCATAGATGCCGCTCTGGGCGCCGCGGATCACCTCGATCCGCTCGATGTCCTCGGCCAGCAGGTTCGACCAGTCGAACTCGTTGCCGCTTGGGTCGCTGGCGTCGATGCCGTCGATCAGCACCAGCGTGTGATTGGCCTCGGCGCCCCGGATGCGGATCTGGGTAAGACCGGCGCCGCCTCCGGTCTGGCTGACCGACACCCCCGGCAGGCCGCGCAGAGCATCGGCCGCATTGCGGATCTGCTGGGCGCGCAGCTGCTCCCCGGTCACGACGGTGACGGCCGACCCGATCTCCCGAGCCGGGATGCCGCCGACACCATCGGCAGGGCCCGCCGGACCCGAAGGCGCTGTCGGCGGCGGCGCCGCGAGCGTGGCGCCTTCGATGAAGATCCCCGGCAGCTCGATCGGCTGTGCCTCTGCCGGCCTTCCCGGCAGCAGAGCGACCGCTGCCGAGACCAGTGCCGTATAGAACAACCCCTTGGAAACGCTTCTCACTCTACTATGCACACGCATGACTGATACCCCGTCCACTGATGGTGGCGGGAGCGCCCGAGCGGCGATGCGAGATGCGGATGAGCCCCGGTGCGGCTAGCGGGTGCGCAGCCCCAACGGCCGCGCACACGCAGTCACACCGACGATCCGGTCAAGTTCGGATGATCTGGTCCGTCCGCAGCATGCCTGACGATGCTCCCTGCCGGTTGCACATCAGTCGCCGCTACGGTTTCCCGCTCCACCGTGCGCCCCGCACGGAGAAAGGACGACACGTGCCGGCAGGTCTCCTGGCTCGCGGCTCGGACGCTCCAACCAGCCTTCCCGATCAGCCCAACGCGGGCCATCAGTGGCATTGGTGGCGAGAGCTCGCCGCTTACAGTTGCGGGGGCAGCCAGGGCTTCGGGTTGCCGTCGCCGGCGTCCCTCACCCTTGTTCCCTTTTCACCCGCGCCCGACGTGAGCGCGGGAACCAACACGAGTGAGATTTGAAGCAAGCGGGCATAAGAGCGTCAAGCGCAGCCCGATCAGCGCCGTGCGGATGCACCTTGAGTGATGCCGGCCGGCCATACCGGCTGGCGGGTGGCGAACGGGGCCGCCCCTACATGCCGTCCTTGATCTCTTTGATCTTGCGGAGCTGCCACTCGACGAACACTTTGGGCAGACGGCCAAAGACGGCGAGAGCATGGGTCAGCACGCCGATCCCCCATCCGAGGACCACCCACTGCACCCACCAATCGTTAGGATCCGCCGTCATGTTGATGAAGAACAAGACGGCGATGACAACAACGAACACCGCCAGATGGATGTAGAAGCCTGTGATTTCGTAGACCCGCTCCTGCGCGCGGACCGCCTTCTGGTGCTCATCCATAGTATTGACCTTTCTCCGGTTTCCGCGCTGTGGACGTGCCACCGGCGGCTCCATCCTGGGCACGAGGCAAACGCCTCGGACCCGATTATGTCAAGGGCAGTTGACAACATTGGCCGAACCTCGGCGGTTCCGCCAGTGACACGATGGCCCGGAGCCTAAAGGCAGAGCCATGCCGCAGTCATGGCCGCAAGGTCCAGGATCAGCGCCTGGCCGCGCACCGCATAGAGGTAGACCGCGCCGAGAAGCAGCGCGCCTAGCGCCACCCCCACCGCAATCCTCGTACCCGTATGCGCCATCGCGTCTTCCAGCTCAACTCGCCGGCGACCCTGCCAGCTGCAGCCTGGCTACCGGACGTTCACTGATCGGCCAGTGCACCAGCGCTGCGAAAACGCCGAGTGCCACCGAGATCCACCACATCGCGTCGTAGGATCTCGTCGCATCATAGAGCACGCCGGCCAGCCACACGCCCAGGAACGAGCCGACCTGGTGGGAGAAGAAGACGATCCCGTAGAGCATCGTCATCCAGGTCGGACCGAAGAACGTGGCGACGAGGCCGCTGGTCAGCGGCACCGTCGAAAGCCACAGCAGACCCAATATTGCACTCAGTAAAATAATCGTCGTGGCGTTGATCGGCAAGAACAGGAAGCCGAGGAATACTGCGGCGCGCCCAAGGTAAATG
Source organism: Hyphomicrobiaceae bacterium (assembly GCA_044867545.1). Taxonomy (GTDB): domain Bacteria; phylum Pseudomonadota; class Alphaproteobacteria; order Rhizobiales; family Hyphomicrobiaceae; genus DATLZB01. The sequence goes on from JBIOVC010000543.1 coordinate 4,326, forward strand.
AAGCTCAGGCCGATCCGCTTCTCGATAATCTTGGAGGACTGGCCCGCCAGATAGGTGCCGATCAGGTTGCCGATGCCGACCACCGTCAGCGCGGTCACGGCCACCTCGCTGCTCATCCCGAGATCGGCGACATAGGCCGGCAGATGCACGCCGTAGAAGACGACGTGGAAACCGCAGACGAAGAAGCCGGCATTGAGCAGCCAGAAGCTCGGATGGGCGAAAGCCTCGCTCAACGCCTCGCGAAGGCCCTGCGGCTTGGCGAGGGGTACGGCCGGGCGGCTCACGCGGACGAAGTAGGCCAGGGGGAGCATCATCATGGCAGTCGCAGACAGGACGACGAGGCTCGACTGCCAGCCGAGCACCTCCATGATCAGGTGTGTGTAGGGGAGTGCCAGGAACACGCCGATGCCGCTGCCCATGCCGAGCGTCGCGATCGCCACGGTACGCTGCTCGGGCGGCGCGGCACGGCCGACCGCGCCGACCATGGCATTGACGCCGGCGCCAGCGACGCCGAAGCCCAGGAATATCCCTGAGATGAACAGCTGGATGTCGCTGGTGGCGGCATACATGATCAGCAGGCCGATGGCCGTGCAGATCGACCCGAACACCACGACGCGGCCGGTGCCGTGCTTGTCCGATACGGCGCCGGTGAACGGCGCCGCCAGCCCCCAGACGATGTTGGCGATCGCCATGGCGAGACCGAAGGCCTCGCGGCCAAGCCCGAGGTGCTCGGTGATGGGCTTCAGGTAAAGACCCATCACCTGGCGCAGGCCCATGCCGATGCCGGCAATGGTCGCGGCGGCGAGCACGATCACCCAAAGCGGCAGCGCGCGGTCGGATGCGCTTGCCGGAGCGGGCGTGGAGATGTGCGGCTTCATGTCGTTCATGGCGCGCGTTATTGCACGAAACCGGAGGCCGCGGAGCCGAGATTCTTTTCCTGCCGATTTGAGAAATCCTCATCTGCCGGCGACAACGTACGGCGCTCCAGCTCGACCACCGGGCCCCCTGCCTCCTGCAGGCCCCGGCCGATCAGCTCGATGCGGGCCCGACCCCGATCGCGGTCGATGCGAATGAGGTTGTACCGGCCGAGCGGCTCATGCTTGTGCCGGCGCGCGACCGAGGCGGATGCCACACCGACGACCGGGATCTCGCCGGCATGCCAGGCGCGCGTCGTCAGCATGTTGAGATGGGTGTGGCCGTGCAGGATGAGCTCTGCGCCGTGCCGCTCGAGCACGGATGCCAGCCGGGCGGCATTGGTCAGGCCGCGCCTCGGCGAGGCCTGGTCGGGGAGCGGGGGATGGTGAATGAGTATCACCCGCACAAGGCCCTCGGCATGAAGGCGGTCGAGCAGGGGTCCCAGCGCCGCCAGCTGATCCTCGCCGACCCGTCCCGCGGCGACGAACGGAGGTGTCGGTACCGCGGAGCACACTCCGATGAGCGCCACCTCCCCCAAGCGCCTGACGAACGGAAACACGGGCGGCGCTCCATCGCCGCCGGCGCGGCGCGGCAGCTCCGACATGTAGTCCCGCCAGCGGTTGACGCCCGGATCGCTTTTCAGGCGAACGTAGATGTCGTGGTTGCCGGGCACGACGGTGACCCGATCCGGGGGGCCGATCCCGGCAAGCCAGGCCAGCGCGTTCTCGTATTCGCTCGGCAGGCCGATGTTGACGAGGTCGCCGGTGACGGCGACGTGGTCGGGATGCTGGGTACGCAGGTCCTCGAGCAGCTTCGCCACGACCTGGGGCCGGTGCACCCGCCGCCGCCTGCCGATCCAGTTGGCGTAGCCAAGCCCGCGCTTGACGTTCCAATGGCGCAGCGCGAACCCCTCGACGGGGCCCAGGTGCAGGTCGGAGATGTGGGCTAGCAGCAGCGGCATCAACGTCAGGTCGAATCTCAGAGCGTGCCAGTGCTATAGCACGGCGGAGGCGATCGTCGGGCAAACGCTCGCGACTTGTAGGGTCGGACAGTCGATATGGTCGAAACGCGACGAACGGCCGTTCGCCGCCTGATGCAGGGCTACTGGCGGCTGACACGGCCGCTGACGGTCGGCGCGCAGGGCCTGGTGCTCGACGGCGACAGCCGCGTCCTGCTGGTGCGCCATTCCTACCGGCCCGGCTGGCACTTCCCCGGCGGCGGCGTCGAAAAGAACGAGACGATCGTCACCGCGCTCCAACGCGAGCTTGGCGAGGAGGCCGGCGTCAGCCTCGACGGCGCGCCGGAGCTGTTCGGCATCTATGCCAACTTCCGGGCGTTTCCGTCCGATCACATCGCGCTGTTCGTGGTCCGCCGCTGGCACCAGTCGCACGCCGTGCGGCCCAACCACGAGATTGCCGAGGTCGGCTTCTTCGCCCGCGCAGAGCTGCCCGTCGGGACGGCCGCCGCGGTGCGCAGGCGGCTCGCCGAGGTACTCGACGGCGTCGCGCGCGAGGACGCCTGGTAGCGGCGCGGGATTGGGCGGCTGGACCCACAGCCTCGCCCCATGCTACAGCGCCGCGCTGACGCAAGCCGGAGCGGCGGGGCGCACCGCAGGCTTCCGGACGGTCACCTTCTCGTTGGAGCCTCGTCAATGCCGCCTCAGCTTACCGTCAGGGCTGTGGCGGCCGCCGACCTGCCCGCAGTTCAAGTGCTGCATGCCCGGGTGTTCGGGCCGGGACGGTTCGTGCGCACCGCCTATCGTATTCGCGAAGGCACGCCGCCGATCTCCCGCTTCTGCCTGCTGGCGCTGCTCGGCGAGGAGATGGTCGCCGCCATCCGTTTCAGCGAGATCATGATCGGCGGGACGCCGGGCGCGCTGCTGCTCGGGCCGCTCGCGGTCGAGCCCCGGGTCGCGGGCCAGGGCTACGGCAAGCGGATCGTTGCCGACGGCATCGAGAACGCACGGCGTGCCGGCATCAAGCTCGTCGTGCTGGTGGGCGACCTGCCCTACTACGCCCGGTTCGGCTTCGCGGTTGTGCCGCGCGGGCAGATCCTGCTGCCGGGGCCGGTCGATCCTGCCCGGCTGCTCGCTGCAGAGTTGGTGCCCGGGTCGCTCGCCGAGTACCGCGGCATGGTGCGCGCGGCCTGAGCGTATCGCTCAATCCTCGAACGGATCTTTCATCAGGATCGTGTCGTCACGCTCGGGCGAGGTCGACAGCAGCGTCACCGGGCGCTCGATCAGCTCCTCGATGTGGCGCACATACTTGACGGCCTCGGCGGGAAGCTCGGCCCACGACCGCGCGCCGCGCGTCGACTGCTGCCAGCCATTGAAGGTCTCGTAGATCGGCGCCACTCGCGCCTGGGCGTTGTGGCCGGCCGGAAGGCGCTCGATGCGCTCGCCGTTGAGCATGTAGCCGATGCACACCTTGAGCTCGGAGATGCCGTCGAGCACGTCGAGCTTGGTGAGCGCGATGCCGTCGATGCCGGCGACCTTCGCCATCTGCCGCACAAGGCAGGCATCGAACCAGCCGCAACGGCGCTTGCGGCCGGTGACGGTGCCGAACTCGTGACCTCTCTGGCCGAGCAGCTCGCCGGTCGCATCGCTGAGCTCGGTCGGGAACGGGCCGGAGCCGACGCGCGTCGTATAGGCCTTGGCGATGCCGAGCACGTAGCCGACGGCCCCCGGGCCGATGCCGGAGCCGATCGCCGCCTGCGCCGCCACCGTGTTGGAGGAGGTGACGAAGGGGTAGGTGCCGTGATCGATATCGAGCAGCGCACCCTGCGCGCCCTCGAACAGGATGCGTTTGCCCTCGCGCCGCTTGACGTCGAGCAGCCGCCACACAGTCTCGGCGTAGGGCAAAAGCTTCGGCGCCAGCGCGGTGAGTTCCTTG
>JBIOVC010000544.1:0-2043 GCA_044867545.1 Hyphomicrobiaceae bacterium
CAGCCTGCCGCTCCATCGCGCCGAAGATCTCTTCCAGTCCCTCGGGCGTGGCGGCATCGAACGGCGTCAGCCGCGAGCGCACGTAGTCGTGGCGGGCATCCGACATCAGCAGACCGAGCGCGGAGAACACGCCCGGATAGAGCGGGATGACGACGCCGGCCATCCCGAGACTGCGGGCGATCTCGCAGGCGTGCACGGGACCGGCCCCACCGAACGCCAGCAGCATGAAGTCGCGCAGGTCGTGGCCGCGGATGGTGGAGATCGCCTTGATCGCCTCTTCCATCTTGACGTTGATGATGCGGATGATGCCTTCCGCCGCGTCGAGCACATCGAGACCGAGCGGGCGGGCGACGGCGGCCTCGATAGCGGCAAGCGCCGCCGGCCGGTCGAGCCGCATCTGGCCGCCGAGGAAATTGTCCTCGCTGAGGTAGCCGAGCGCCAGGTTGCAGTCGGTGATGGTGGGGAGCGTGCCGCCGCGGCCGTAGCACACGGGGCCCGGGACGGCGCCCCCGCTGTCGGGCCCCACTTTCAGTGCACCGAAGCGGTCGAGCCTCGCGATCGTGCCGCCGCCGGCGCTCACCGTGTTGATGTCCATCATCGGCACGGCGATGTCGCGGCCCTCGATCTTGCCGTGGTTCGACACGATCGGCTCGCCATTGGAGATCAGCGCCACGTCGCAGGAGGTGCCGCCCATGTCGAAGGTGATGATGTTGCCGATACCGGTCGACCGGCTCGCGGCAACGCCCGCCGTGACGCCGCCAGCGGGACCGGAGAGCACCGTCGTCACCGCCTTGCGGGCGGCGGCGCCGAAGGTCGCGGTGCCGCCGTTCGACTGCATGATGTACTTCTGCCGGGTCGTGAGGCCGGCCCCGGCCAGCCGCTCGCCGAGCCGCTCGATATAGCGGGCGAGGATCGGCTGCAGGTAGGCATTGATGACAGTCGTGGAGAGCCGGTAGTACTCGCGGATCTGCGGCACGACGTCGGAGGAGAGCGAGACGTTGCAGCCGGGAAGCTCCTCGGCGACGATCTCGCGCACGCGCTCCTCGTGGCGCGGGTAGAGGAAGGAGAACAGCAGGCAGACGGCGATCGACTGGGGTTGCTCGCGGGCGAGCCCGCGTAGCGTCTCGCACAGTGCCTTCTCGTCAAGCTCGATGAGCACCTCGCCGTCGAACGTGACCCGCTCGCGTACCTCGCCGGTCAGACTCTGCGGCACCAGCCGGGCGGGCTTCTCATACATCACATCGAAGATCGCCGAGCCGTGCGGTCGGGCCTGCTCGGCGACCTCGTAGATGCCGCGGAAGCCTTCGGTAATCAGCAGCCCGGTGCGGGCGCCCTTGCCCTCGAGCAGCGCGTTGGTGCCGACCGTGGTGCCGTGACAGAAGTGGCCGATGTCGGCCGGCTTCACGCCGCGCGAGATCAGGTGCTCGATGCCTTGCAGGATGGCGCGGGAGGGATCGTCGGGGGTGGATGCCAGCTTCAGGATCGAAAGCTCAGCCGTAGCCTCGTCGAGGAACACGAAATCAGAAAACGTGCCGCCGGTGTCGACCGTGACGCGGTATGCCCCCATGCCTCCCAGACCTTTCCGTGCCAGCCCGTAAGCCAGCAGGCTGGTGTGGCCGACACCGCCCAGGCTGTCAAGGCGCGGCACGGAGCCCGTTGGTCCCGGTGCCCGGCTGTGTCAGAATGCTCCCGCAGCAAACCCGAAACACGAGAAGGCACGTGCGATGCGCGGTCCACACGACGTCGGCGGATTGCCGGCGGGGCCGGTCGATACCGAGGCCCACCAGGTCACGTTCTGGGAGAAGCAGATCGATGCGCTGCGCAGCCTGATCGGCGCCAAGGGTATCGTCAGCACGGACGAGAACCGTCGCTATATCGAGGAGCTCGGCCACGATGCCTATGACCGGCTCGGCTACTACGAGCGGTGGACGGCGGCGCTCTCCCGGCAGATGGTCGATCGGGGCATCCTGACCCAGGACGAGATCGACCAGCGGGTGGCAGAGCTGAGGCGGCGCCTGGAGGAGAACGGCGAGCTGGCGCTTG
>JBIOVC010000545.1:0-2207 GCA_044867545.1 Hyphomicrobiaceae bacterium
CCGTCCGGTGTGGGGTCGTCGTTGAACAGCACGTCTCCGCCGCCGTTCACCTGGATGTCGATGAAGCCGGGCGCGAGCCATGCACCCTCCGGCATAACCCGTCGCGCGACTGCCGCCGGCAATTCTGAGCGGGGCAGGAGGGCTGCGATCCGGCGTCCCTCGATTATGACGGCGCAATCGCGGTGCACGCTCGAGCCGTCGAAGACCGTGTCGGCAACGACCGCGTGCTGGTTGTGGTCGGAGGCGCTCATCGCGTGCGTGTGACCTTCCGCAAGTGGGGCGGACGGTCGACGTCGGTGCCGAGCCTCTCGCCGAGCCGGATGAGCATGGCATAGAAGCTCTGGATGAGGCAGACGGCGTCGGTCTCAGGATGGTCGTCAGGAAGCGCGGGCAGCCGTCCGGAGCCGGACGCCCCTGGCTCGGTGGCGAATAGCGCGGTTCCCTTGGCACGAAGGCTTTCTGAGAGCTGGTGCATTCCCGGAGCTGCCGCATCAGTCGGCATGAACATCAGCACCGGATAGCGTGGCGAGACCAGGGCCACAGGCCCGTGCAGGAACTCTGCGCCGCTGAAGGCCTCGGCGTGGAGACTGCACGTCTCCTTGAGCTTGAGGGCGGCCTCGCGGGCGATGGCGAGCGTCGGCCCACGGCCGATCGCGACAAGGCTTTTCGTTCCGACAAGAGTGTCGACGAGCGCGCTCCAGTCGAGCTCGGCCGCGGCCGTCAGGCGCTCGGGGAGCCGCTCGATGGCGGCGTCGAGAGTCGTATCGTCGGTCCAATGTGCGGTCAGCCGCAGCAGAGCGGCGAGCGTGGCGACGAACGTCTTGCTCGCTGCGACGCTGAGCTCGGGCCCCGCGCTCATCGGCAGAACGATATCGCAGGCCGGGACCAGCGGACCGTCGGTGGCGTTCACGATCGCCACGGTCAAGGCGCCTGCCGCCTTGGCGCTCGATGTCAGAGCGATGAGATCGTCGCTCCGGCCCGATTGTGAGATGGCGAGAAACAGCTGGTTCTCCAGGCGGAGCTGTCTGCCGTAGACGCTCGCAATGTTGGGAGCGGCCTCGGCTACGGGTATGCCGATATAGCGCTCGATCAGGTGCTTGCCGAAGGTGGCTGCATGGGCCGAGGTGCCGCGTGCGCAGGTGACGACGACCTGGGGCGGGCTGCGCTTCAGCCTTGCCGCAAGCTCGCCCAGGGGTTGGCTCAATTCCTGCTGTTGCCGGGTGATCGCGGCGGGTGCCTCGCGTATCTCGCGCGCCATCCGCACGTCGGCGTCTGCCGCCTTGTGCTCTCTCATCACGCGGAGTCCTTCAGTCGTACTGGCACCGCGGATCGCGCCTCTGCGCAAGCGAGCGACACGGCGCCGGCGAGCGCATCGGCCGCTGCTGGCACCAATCTGCGTTGCGTCTCCCGACTGAGCCATGGCGCCATGCTCGGCGATAAGCCACCGGCTAACGCCACACGCCGCACCCCGATCGTGTCGAGACGCGCAGCGAGCACATCGATGTGAGCCGCGGCCAGCCGCATGAGATCGTGACCAGCAGGATCGTCCAGGCGCGCGTGCTCGACGACGAGGGGCGCGAGCTCGGCAAACTCACGGGGCCGTGCAGAGGTCATCCAACGCACGATGGCATGGGGGTTGGAGTTGAAGCGAGCGAAGGCGGCGCGCAGCAGCTCGGTCCATGGCGCTCGCCCGTCATGCGCCCACAGCACACGTCGCATCAGCTCGCAGCCGAGCCAGGCGCCGCTGCCCTCGTCCGAAACGGGGAAGCCCCAGCCGCCGACACGATAATGCCGCCCGGCGAGGACGGCCCAGGCCACCGTACCCGTGCCGATGATGATCACGCCGCCGTCCTCGCCCCGATGCGCGCCGACGCAAGCAGCATGCGCGTCGGTGGTCACGACCATGTGCCGGAACGGATGGGCGCACTCCTGCACCGCAGCGAGCTCGACCGGCTCCGTTGCCCCCGCCAACGCAAGACAGGCGACGATCGGGCGGCTACCGAACGTGAGGCCGGCACCCGTCAGGCACTGCTCGGCGGCGTCGAGAACGGACCGCATGCTGTCGTCCAGACCCAGCCGAATGTTGGCGGGGCCGGCCGTGCCTTCGCCGAGCACGGTGCCCGAAGCATCGCAGAGGCGGGCCCGGCATTGTGTGCCGCCGCCATCAACGCCCAGAAAAAGCAGATCTCGGTCCACTTGCGATCGTC
>JBIOVC010000546.1:0-12808 GCA_044867545.1 Hyphomicrobiaceae bacterium
TCGGGGAGCTCGGGTGCCCGCTCCTCGGAAAACATGACCAGCGGCCGGATGCCTTGCGACTTGAACAATAGGAACTCGGGACCCGAGAACAGCGACAGCTCGGTGTGCTTGCCGAGGATCGATTTCAGGCGAACCGCGCCGCCGCCCGATTGGACGAAGCGGAACCTGACTCCAGCATCCTGCTGGAACATCAGGGGCACGAAGTGCGGCAGCAGTCCGATATTCATTGCCACCGTGATCGTGTCCGGCTTTGCCTTCGCCTCGGTCAGCACGTCGCGGATCGATTTGAAGCGGCTGTCCTCGAGGCAGCCCATTCCAACCTGGGTGCGGCCAACCTGGCCGATCAGCTCGAAGGCGGTGTGATCATAGTCGACAACGCCGATAGCGGGCGCGGTCATGAGGCCCATGTGGAACATGCCGATGGTGTAGCCGTCGGCATCGGAGTCCCTGACCTGCCGCGTGCCCACGGTGCCGCCCGCCGCCGCGTTGTTGATGACGACCATCGGCTGCGGCAGCAGCTTGTTCTTGTCGATCGTGAGCTGCAGCAACCGGGCGACCACGTCTGTCTGGCCGCCGGGCGCGATGGGGATGATCATTCGGATCGGCTTTTCCGGATAGTCAGCCGCTCGCGCGCCAGACGATGCGAGCGGCATGGCGCCGGCGGCCGCGACGAACTTGAGCGCCTTGCGCCTGCTGATCTTTTTCATGGTGGTCCTCCCTAGTTCGATCGGCTCATGTGTCCGACCGCTTCTCTGTTGCTCTTCGAGTCGCACTTCCCCACTCCCGCGCGAACGGCCAAACGAACAGCGCGGCGGCGATGATAAGCATTGCGCACGCCATCGGGCGCTGAACGAGCGGCAGATAGCTTCCCGCGGAAGCCATCAGGCCGGCACGAAGCTCGGACTCGGCAACGGGAGCCAGCACGAGCCCGACCACGAACGGGGCGAGCGGAACCTTTGCCAGCTCCAGCAGCACGCCCAGCAGGCCGAACCCCAGCATCACCCAGATATCGAACGGGCGATTGTTGAGCGCGAAAGCTCCGATGACGGAGAACACGATCACCATCGGCAAGATGAAAGCGCGCCGCACCAGCATGAGGCGCGCAAAGAAGACGATGCCGAACGTCATCAACGCAAACATGACGAGGTGTGCGACGAGGTGGGTGGCAAAGATCGTATTCACGATCTCGGGATTGTTCTTGAAGAGCAGCGGTCCGGGCTGCAGGTTGTGAATGACGAGTGCTCCGAGCAGGATCGAGTCGGTAAGCCCGCCCGCGATGCCGAGGGTCAGGATCGGAACAAGCGTGCCGCCGGTAGTGGCGTTGTTGGCACTCTCCGCGGCGACGATCGCCTCCTCGCTCCCTGATCCGAACTCGTCTGCGTGCTTCGAGAGGTTCTTGGCCGTCGTGTAGGCGACGATTGACGCCACCGTCGCCCCGACCCCCGGCAGTATCCCGATCCAGATCCCGATCAGCGAGGAACGCACCATGTTCCAGCCATGGACGGCATAGTCGCGCAGCGACATGAACATGCCGCGCATCGACGCCCTGATGGCAGCCGCATTCTCCTCGATGTTGAGGGCGTCTGCCACCACCTGGCTCACGGCGAACATGCCGAGAATCACCGGCAGGCTATGGAAACCGCCTTCAAGGGCGTTGAAGCCGAACGTCAGGCGTATGATGCCCGAGCTCTCGTCTATGCCGGGATACGACACCAGCATTCCAAGCATGCCGGCAGACAAGCCCTTGAGGAAGGAGCCCTGCGAGAGCGAGGAGATGAGGATCAGCGCCATCACGATGACGGCGAAATTCTCGAACGGGCCGAACGACACCGCGAGGGCCGCGAGCGGCGGGGCGAGCAGCACCAGAGCGCCCCACGACATTGTGCCGCCGACCAGCGATGAGGCATTTCCCAGTCCCAGCGCGCGGCCGGGCTTGCCGCGCCGGGCCAGCTGATAGCCGTCGAGGCAGGTCATGATCGCGTTGGGCTCGCCCGGAATGCGCATCAGCGTGGCCGTGATGAGACCGCCGGACACGCCTCCCACGAACATCGCAATGAGCAGTGAGACCGCGTCGATGCTGGTCATGTGGAAGGTGAACGGAAGCGTCAGGGCCATGAGGACGCCGGCCGTGATCCCCGGCAGGACGCCGACCGACACGCCAAGTGCAACGCCTACGCTCATGATGGCGAAGCCCTTGAGCGTGAAGAGATGCAGGAAGGCCTCGGCAAGCGTCATCGCGCGAGCAGCCCCTCAGGTCAGATCGAGCTTGAACAGCGTGCGAAACAGGAAGTCGAGGACAAGGGCCGCGACGATCGCGAAGCACGCAACCTCTACGATACGCCTCTTCTCGAACGGCCCCAGCAACACGCCGGACAGGAACAGATAGACCGCCGTCGCGGGCAGAAAGCCGACACTACGGAAGCTCAGTGCCGCCGCATAGCCGAAGGCGAGGAGGAGGGTCAGGACCGCCGTCCAGGGCCGTCGCTCGTGCTCGCCTTCCGTTTCCAGCCCAACGACCATGCTCTGCGCAGCGCGACCGAGAGCACGCCCGAGAAAGAGACGGACCAGCATCGCGAGCCCGAGCGCCGTCAGAACGAAACTCACGCCTATGGGAAAGGACTTCGGCCCGAGTGGATCGTATGGGGCCGGCGGCAGCCAGCTCGCCTCGCGCCAGATGACGCCGGCGATGGTCAGGATCAGAACGACGTAGGCGACCTCTGCTCTGCGGGTGATGAGGTCCTGCGACATCTCACATCCTCCCGAGTCGGCGACCAGTGGACGACGGATCGTCTTTTATTTCGCAACCAACGCCGGCTTCTCGCCGGGCGCCGGTGTATAGCCGTAGTCCCCACGTTCGATGATGGCTTCCCGGCCGCCGTGCTCGGCGATGCGTCGACGCTGATCGGCGAATGCCTCGGCGTTGATCGCCTCCGGATCGCATATGCGCCGAAGCTCTGCCTCGCACTCGGCAAGCAGGGGTCTCATGTCAGGTCGCTCGGCAAGGTCCTTCGTCTCGCCAGGATCGAGCTCGAGATCGTAGAGCTCCGGCCGGAAGCCGACGTGGTAGATGTATTTCCAGCGGCTATGCCGAATCATAAAGATTCCCGTGATCGAGCCGGCCGCATGGTACTCCGACAGCACTTTGCGATCGGGTTTCTGCCCGGCTGCGATGTCCCACAGTGAATGGGACGGCAGCCCCCTGTCCTCTGCCGGCACAGGGCAACCCACGGCCTCCAGCGCGGACCTGTAGCAGTCGACCAGCGAGACGGGTGTGTCGACGACTGCGCCCGCCGGCACGCCGGCGCCGGCCGTGACCAACGGCACTGCCGCCGACTCCTCGTACATCACCGACTTGCCCCACAAGCCGCGACAGCCGACGTTGTCGCCGTGGTCGGATGCATAGATGACGCGGGTGGCCGCGGTGAGCCCGGCTTCGTCGAGAGTCTCGAGCAGCTTGCCGATGTTGGCGTCGAGAAAGCTGACGAGCGCATAGTAAGACGCGACGGCGCGCTTTACTGCCGCCAGGTCCGCGAAGTAGTCGTCGTAGTCCATGATCGACATGAGCGCCTTGACTACGGGGTGGCGCGGACGATCCTTCTCGCCGTAGAGCCGCGGCATCGGCATGGACTCCGGCGGATACATTCTGAAGAACTCGGGCGGCGCGATCAGCGGAAAGTGCGGCCGGACGAAGGACACAAAGAGCGCCCACGGTTTGGTTCCGCCCCGCTTACCCTCTGTCGCGAGCCACCGGCACGCTGCGGCTGTGATCTGCCTATCGTACTCGTTGTATGACGACTGCCCCGGACCCGTGTTCTTAGCCAACGAAGGCATGCTGCCGCGCTTGGCGGGCGGCTCGCGCAACATGCCGATGAGGTCGCCCTCGCCGTCGAGCACGTGAAGAGGAAGGATTTCCTCGCTGAAACCATTGTCGTCCGTAGACGCCCGGAAATGGAGCTTGCCGACCGAAACGACGCGATGGCCTTGGGCCCGCAGACGGTGGTGCCAGCTCGGCAGGTGCCCGCAATAGGGAGCGGCGTTGTCCCAAGCTTTCGTTTGGTGCACCCAGCGACCGGTCGCGAGCGAGGCCCGCGCAGGGACGCAGATCGGACAGGGCGTGTAGGCGCTGGTGAAGCGCGTGCCGCGCGCCGCCAGGAGGTCGATGCTCGGGGTGATGGCAAGGCGATCGCCGTAGCAGCCCGCGACGTTGCGCTGGTGCTCGTCCGACAGGATGAAGAGAAGATTGGCAGGCTTCACCGTGACGGCTCCAACCGGCATTGATACCCGCCGAAGGTTGCGCCTCGGCAGGTTCTACGACAAGATCACACGCTAGGCGCTTGCCATAACGCGGAGGAATGGGTGTCGTGGACTTGTCCCAGCTCCGCTACTTCAATGCAGTCGCCCAGCACGGCAGCTTCAGCGCTGCTGCCAAAGCGCTCGGAATATCGCAGCCGGGCCTCACAAAGGCGGTACGACGCCTTGAAACGTCCCTCGAATGCAATCTGTTCGACCGGTTGCCCCGCGGCGTCGCCCTGACCCGCCAAGGGCAGGCACTGCTGCGCCACGCAAACCAGCTCAACGTGCAACTTCACGACGCCCGCGAGGAGGTTCGCGCTCTCGGCCGAGGCGTCATCGGCCAACTTCGGATCGGCGCGGGGCCATCGTGGCTCACGCGCGGCCTGCCGGGCATCATCGCCAGGATGACAGCGGAGTACCCGAGGCTCAGCTTCCAGGTAGTCGGTGGCTTCAACAGCAGTCTGATTGAATCGCTGCGCAGCGGCGATCTCGATCTCGTCCTCTCCGCTTTGCCCGAGCATAGCCCGCCCGGCCTCAAGGCGGTCCCTCTCACGCGCGACACGATGTCGGTCGTTGCCAGATGCGACCACCCGCTGTGCCGAAGGCGGCGGTTGAGCCCGTCGAGCACGCTCGCATATCCGTGGGTCCTGCCGGGTCGGCACGTGCTGTCGCGGCTGCGCCTCGAGGCGCTCTTTCGCGTGGCCGGTCTCAATCCGCCGGCCGCTACGATCGAAGCCGACTCGATGTCCTTCATCGCCGGAGTGCTGCGGGACAGCGACACGCTATCGTTTGCAACGTCCCAAATCATTCGTACCGAAATGGACGGGATTGCGCCGCTGATGATTCCGGGATTGAGCACGACACGCTCGGCAGGAATCCTGTTCCGGTCGTCCGCCGGTGTCATGCCGGCAACGCGCGCCGTGATCGCCGCGCTAGAAGCGTTCGCGCGGGAGATCGGAGACAACTAGTGTGATGATCGAGAAATTCGCCGACGCTCGCGGCTACCTTGTGAGCGAATTTCTCGATCTGAATCACACTAGCAACTCGATGATTCTAGTGTCCCTTGTGATTCCGAAGTTCGCTGGTGCGGTTTCGGGCAAGGTGGGGCGAACTTCGGAATCGGGACACTAGTCGTTGGCTCTTTCGATGTGGGGCAAAGCGTCAGCGGTACTGTTTCAGCGAGAGATCGAAGCGAATGGGCGCTTTCGACTATGTCATCGCGGGTGCCGGATCGGCCGGTTGCGTGCTGGCAAACCGGCTGACCGAAGATGGCCGTTACAAGGTCGCGTTGATCGAGGCCGGCGGGCGCGATCGCAATCCCTGGATCCATGTGCCCGCCGGCTACTATCGCAATTTCAGCAATCCCGGCGTCACCTGGCAGTTCGGCTCGGGCCCGGAACCGCATCTCGGCGGGCGCACGGTGCCCTGGCCCCGCGGGCGCGTGCTAGGCGGCTCGAGCTCCATCAACGGCCTGCTCTACGTGCGAGGACAGGCACAGGACTACGACTTGTGGCGTCAGCTCGGCAACGTCGGGTGGGGATACGAGGACGTGCTGCCGTACTTCAAGCGCGCCGAGCACCAGGAGCGCGGGTCGGACGACTTTCACGGCACCGGCGGCCCCCTCCATGTCTCGGACGTGCGCTTGAAGAAGAATGCGATGTGCGAAGCCTTCCTTGCGGCCTCCATGGTAGCGGGCATCCCACGCAACGACGACTTCAACGGACCCAAGCAAGAGGGGGTGGGCTACTTCCAGCTTACAACTCGCAACGGATGGCGCTGCTCTGCTGCGGCGGCGTACCTGACACCCAAGCGTGCGAACCTGGCCGTCGTAACTGACGCAATGGTGGAAGGCCTGATGCTCGATGGCAGACGGGTGACTGGGATACGCTACCGTAGCCACGGGCGCGAAGAGAAATTGACGGCACACGAGGTTCTCGTTTGCGCCGGAGCGATCGGCTCCCCGCAAATTCTTCAACTCTCCGGCATCGGCTCGGCGCCGGTGTTACAGGCCGCGGGAGTTCCGGTCAGGCACGAGCTCAGCGGCGTCGGTGAGAACCTGCAGGACCATTTGCAGGTGCGCTTCGTCTATTGCTGCACGACGGCAGGCAGTCTCAACGAGGTCTGGCACAGCCGCTGGCAGCAGGTCCGGACCGGCCTCGAGTACGCGACCAGACGGACCGGCATTCTGACGATCGGTGCGGGCGTGGTCGGTGCCTTCGTTCGATCTCGGCCCGAAATCGACCTGCCGGACCTGCAGTTTCATTTTCTGCCTTTGAGCGCCGATCGCCCTGGCAAGGGCCTGCACGCTTTCTCGGGCGTCACGGTAAGCGTATGTCAGCTCCGCCCCGAGAGCCGCGGCAGCATTGCAATCGTGAGCTCGGATCCAGCCGTGCAGCCGCGCATCGTCTCGAACTACCTGGCGATGGAGACCGACCGCCGCGTCCTCCTCGACGGCATGCGGCTGGTCCGCCGTGTCTGCCGCCAGCCGGCGTTTGCGCGTCATGTCGAGCACGAGCATCTGCCAGGCCCCGAGGTCGACGGCGATGAGGCGCTGATGAACTATGCCCGCGACCACGCGACGACCCTCTTTCACCCCTGCGGCACCTGCAAGATGGGTGGTGACGGCAAGGCCGTCGTCGATGCGAGGCTCAGGGTGCACGGGATCGCCGGGTTGCGCGTGGTCGACGCCGCGATCATGCCGACGATCGTATCGGGCAATACCAACGCGCCCACTATCATGATCGCGGAAAAGGCTGCGACGCTGATCCGCGAGGACGCACGGGCCGCTGCGATACATTAAGTTGAGCCTGGTGACACGGGGAGACCGCCATGGTGGACGGCGTGAGGGTTCTCATCATCGGCGGGTCAGGCATGATCGGGCGCAAGCTTGCCGAGCGCCTTGCCAGGGATGGGCAGCTTGGTCGCAAAAGCGTCTTGAGCCTGACGCTCTTCGATGTCGTGCCGGGCGTCGTGCCGGATGGGTCCAAGATGCCGGTGGATGTGCTGACCGGTGACCTGTCGGCGCAGGACGAGACCGACAGACTGCTCGGACATGGGCCGGACATCATTTTCCATCTGGCGGCCATCGTGTCGGGCGAGGCCGAGCACGACTTCGACAAGGGCTATCGGATCAATCTCGACGGCACGCGCAACTTGCTCGAGTCCGTTCGCAGGGCGGGCCACAAGCCGCGTGTCGTGTTGGCGAGCTCGATCGCGGTGTTCGGCGCCCCGTTTCCGGTTCCGATCCCGGATGACTTCCATCTGACCCCGCAGACCTCCTATGGCACCCAGAAGGCGATCGCCGAGCTGCTGCTCGCCGACTACACGCGCAAGGGCTTTCTCGACGGCGTCGGGCTCAGGCTGCCCACGATCTGCGTGCGGCCCGGCCGGCCGAACAAGGCCGCCTCAGGCTTCTTTTCGAGCATCATTCGCGAGCCCCTGGCCGGCGAGGAGGCCCTGCTGCCAGTATCGGAAAGCGTCCGCCACACCCACGCCAGTCCCAGATCGGCCGTCGCCTTCATGCTCCGCGCGGCGACCATAGACAGCGGTGATCTCGGAACGTCCCGCACAGTCACATTGCCCGGTCTGTCGGTGACGGTCGGCGAGCAAATCGATGCGTTGCGTCGAATTGCCGGGGACAAGGTAGCCAAGCGGATTCGGCGCGAGCCTGACGCCTTCATAGAGCGCATCGTCTCAGGGTGGCCCACGAGACTGGAGGCGAAGCGCGCTCTGGCACTTGGCTTCGCCGCAGACAAGAGCTTCGACGACATCGTCCGCGCCCACATCGAGGACGAGCTCGGCGGCGCGATCGCCTGAGTAAACTCGGATGGCCTGAGCGGCCGTCAGTAGGTCGCCCTGCCGCCCGAGATGTCGAACACGGCGCCGGTCGTGAAGGAGCATTCCTCGGATGCCATCCAGGCGACCAGCGCAGCCACCTCCTCGACCGTGACGAAGCGGCCACGAGGGATCTTCGACAGCATGAAGTCGATGTGCTGCTGCGTCATCTGATCGAAGATCGCCGTCTTGGCTGCGGCCGGCGTGACGGCGTTCACGGCGATGTTGTGGGCTGCCAGCTCCTTGCCGAGCGACTTGGTGAGCGCGATGAGGCCGGCTTTCGAGGCGGAATAGTGCGCGGCGTTGGGATTTCCCTCCTTGCCGGCGATGGATGCAATGTTGACGATACGCCCGTAGTTCTGGGCGATCATCAATGGCACGATCGCCTTGCAGCAAATAAGGGGTCCGTCGAGATTGATGCTGAGGACCTTTCGCCATTCAGCAAGCTCGGTCTCCCACGTCGTGGCGTTGATGCCGGCGATGCCGGCATTGTTGATCAGGATATCGATGCGGCCGAGCCGCTTCAGCGTGACGTCTCGAGCATTTTCGACGGCGGCCAAATCGGTGACGTCTACAGCATGCGCACCAACGCTGGAGCCGAGCTCCTCCACAGTTCTCTGCGCGAGGGCACCGTCACGATCCCAGATCTCGACCATGGCACCGGAGGCGATGAACCGTTCTGTGATGGCGCGGCCAAAGCCCTGGGCGCCACCGGTGACAACTGCGTTACGGCCGCTGAGATCGATGTTGTTCACAGTGGCTTTTTTCCGTTGCTTGATGCCTGATGCGATAAGCGCGCTCGAGAGCATACGCCAACCGCCGTCAGCGCGCATCGGGAGGAAAGAATGGTCAATCGCCTCAATGGCAAGGTGGCGTTCGTAACAGCAGCAGCGGCCGGCATCGGCAGAGCCTCGGCTCTTTCCTTCGCGCGCGAAGGGGCAAGGGTCATCGCTACCGACGTAAACGAGCTCGGACTTGCAGAGCTGAGGTCAGCCGGTGTCGCGGAAGTCGCTCGGCTCGATGTGCGCGATAGCGGAGCTGTGGATGCCATCGCCGGGCGCGTTGGACGGATCGACGTTCTGCTCAATGTTGCCGGCTTCGTGCATCACGGTCACGCTCTCGATTGCTCGGAAGCAGACTGGGATTTTTCATTCGATCTCAACGTCAAATCTATGCACCGAACCATCCGCGCTTTCCTGCCCGGCATGATCGAGAAGGGCGGTGGATCGATCGTCAACATGTCCTCGGCCGTCGGGGCAACCAAGGCACTACCGAACCGCTACGTCTACACTGCCACCAAAGCCGCGATCGTGGGCCTGACCAAGGCCGTTGCCCTGGACTTTATCGGCAAGGGCATCCGCTGCAATTGCATTTGCCCGGGCACCATCGCCACGCCGTCGCTCGAAGGTCGCATAAAAGCGCTCGGCGGCAACGCCCGCGAAAAGTTCGTCGCACGCCAGCCCATGGGCCGCCTCGGCGACCCCGACGAGGTGGCTGCCGTCGCCGTCTATCTGGCCAGCGATGAGAGCGCGTTTACCACCGGTGGCGCGTTTTTCGTCGACGGGGGACTGACCCTCTGAGGACCTCAGATCAGGATTCCCGAGAGTGGGCGTTCAGGCTGACCCCAGACTTTCGTAGCCTTGGTTCCGCCACCGGTGTAGTTATGGTGTGAGGCGGAACCGCAGGTTCCGCAATAAGAATGAACCCCGATGAAGGGTTCAGCATAGGGAGGCGGCGTTGGCCAGCGTCACGTGCAGTGACGTGCGCAAGGCGTTCGGCACCCACGAGGTGATCCACGGCATTACTGTGCCCATCGCCGACGGCGAGTTCGTCGTGCTGGTAGGGCCCTCCGGCTGCGGCAAGTCCACGCTGCTCCGCATGATCGCCGGCCTCGAAAACATCACGTCGGGCGAGATCCGCATTGCTGATCGGGTGGTCAATCACGTTCCCCCGAAAGAGCGTGACGTCGCGATGGTGTTCCAGAACTACGCGCTCTATCCGCACATGACCGTTGCGGAGAATCTGGGTTTCTCGCTCAGGCTGCGTGGTACGCCGAGCCGCATCATCTCCGAGCGCGTAGCCAAGGCGGCCGGCATACTGGGGCTCGACAAACTGCTCAGTCGGTACCCCCGTCAGCTCTCCGGTGGGCAGCGTCAGCGCGTCGCCATGGGTCGCGCCATCGTGCGAGATCCGCAGGTGTTCCTGTTCGACGAGCCGCTCTCCAATCTCGACGCCAAGCTGCGTGTTGCCATGCGTACCGAGATCAAGGAGCTGCATCAGCGTCTGGAGACCACCATCGTATACGTCACGCACGACCAGATCGAGGCCATGACGATGGCCGACAAGATCGTGGTCATGCACGAGGGCAGGGTTGAGCAGATCGGCGCGCCGCTCGATCTCTACGATCGACCCGACAACCTGTTCGTCGCGGGATTTCTCGGCTCTCCGGCCATGAATTTCCTGAAGGGCACTATTCGCCTTAACGGCACGGCCTGCTTCGAGGGCCCGGGAGGAACCCGCTTTCCCATTGGCGCGGCCCCGACCGGGACGGACGGCAAATCGGCGATCTATGGCATCCGGCCTGAGCACCTGGTCCTCGCCGATGATGGCGTCGAGGCAGAGGTTCAAGTCGTCGAGCCGACCGGCTCGGAGCTGCAGGTTGCGATGAAACTCGGCGGCGTGCCCATCATAGCAGTGTTCCGCGAGCGTCATCGGCTCATGCCGGGTGACAAGATTCGACTGAAACCCGATCCGCGGCTCGGACACCTGTTCGACGAGCCCACTGGAAGGCGGATGAATGCCTAACCTGGCAAGGGAGAAGCAAGATGACGACGTTCGATCGCCGGACCATCGTGAAGGGCGCCACCGCACTGGCTGCGACCGGTACACTGGCTGGCTCGGGTCTGGGTGAATGGGCGAGGGCCTGGGCCCAGACCGCACCGTGGAAGCCGGAGCCGAATGCACAGCTCTCGCTCCTGCGGTGGAAGCGCTTCATCCAGGCGGAGGAAGATGCATTCATGGAGTTGGTCGCCAACTTCACCAAGGCGACCGGGGTGAAGGTTACGGTCACCAACGAATCGCTCGACGACGTTCAGCCAAAGGCCTCGGTTGCCGCCAACACCGGGCAGGGGCCGGACATGTTCTGGGGCCTCTACTCGCTCCCACATCTGTTTCCGGCGAAATGCGTCGATCTTACCGACGTCGCCGACTATCTGGGCAAGAAGTACGGCGGCTGGGTGCCCTCGGCGGTCACCTACGGCAAGAGCGAGGGCAAGTGGATCGGCATTCCCGTCGCCTACAACGGGAACATTCTGAACTATCGCAGATCGTCGATGGAGAAAGCCGGCTTCAAGGAATTTCCAAAGACGACGGACGAGTTTCTCGCCTATGCCAAAGCGACCAAGGCGCAGAATACGCCGGGCGGTATGGCGCTCGGCCATGCCTCTGGTGACGGCAACGCCTGGGTGCACTGGGCCTTGTGGGCGTTCGGCGGCAATCTCGTGGATGCCAATGACAAGGTGATCATAAACTCGCCGGAGACCGAGAAAGCGCTGACCTACGCCCGCCAGCTCTACGAAACTTTCGCGCCCGGCACCGCGTCCTGGAACGACTCCTTCAACAATAAGGCCTTCTTGGCTGGTGAGATACATTGGACCAACAATGGCGTCTCCATCTACGCCGCGGCCAAGGCCCAGAAGATGGATATGACGGCCGACATCGATCATGCCCTTTGGCCGGTAGGCCCGATCGGAAAGCCGACGGAGTTCCATGTCGCCTACCCGATCCTGATCATGACGTATTCGAAAGCCCCGCAGGCATCGAAGGCGTTCATTGCGTTCATGATGGAGGCGGCAAATCTGGATCCGTGGGTGGAAAAGTCCGTCGGATACCTGACCCCGGGCCTTACGGCCTACGAGAAGAACCCGGTGTGGACCTCCGATCCCAAGCTGACGGTCTGCCGCGACGTCGCCAAGCGCACGCTGACGGCCGGGCACCTCGGCTCGGTGGGTGAGAAGGCAGCCGCCGCGCTGGCGGACTTCATCGTGCTCGACATGTTCGCCAACGTTTGCACGAGTCGTGAGGACGCCAAGTCCGCCATGAAGATCGCCGAGCGCCAGGCGCAGCGCCTCTACCGTGCAAGCTGACACGGCAGCGGGCGGGCGGTTGCTTCTCGACCGCCCGCCCAGTTCCCTGGTGGCGACATGACCGACCTCGCCGTTCGTCCGATGAGACGGCCCTCTCGCGAGACCACGGCGTGGGATCGCCTGAAGGTGAACCGGGGCTGGCTGTCGTTCTGGTTCATGCTGCCGGCCGCCGCCTTCCTGGTTCTTTTCCTTGCCTACCCGCTCGGCCTCGGCATCTGGCTATCCTTCACCGACGCGCGCATTGGACGCCCGGGCATCTTCGTCGGGCTCGAAAACTATGAATGGCTGGCTGACGACACCGTGTTCCTGCTTTCCGTCTTCAACACGCTCCTCTACACGGGTGTCGCAAGCGTGTTCAAGTTCGCGATCGGCCTGTACCTCGCGCTGCTCCTCAATCAGCACATGCCGTTCAAGGCGATCATCCGCGCGGTCGTGCTGATCCCGTTCATCGTGCCGACCGTGCTGTCGGCCATTGCCTTCTGGTGGCTGTTCGACAGCCAGTTCTCCATCCTGTCGTGGACGCTCAAGAAGGCCGG
>JBIOVC010000547.1:0-10042 GCA_044867545.1 Hyphomicrobiaceae bacterium
GCCAACGCGTAAGCTTTCACGGTACGGTTGATCGTGGACAGGATCATGACGCCGCCGGGCCGCACGAGTGCGGCGCAACATTCGAGGAAGGCGCCGACGTCCGGCACGTGCTCGACGACTTCGAGGCAAAGCACCGCATCGAATGTCTCGCCGGCCCGCTTGAGATCCTCGACCTGCGCTACACGGTAGTCGATGGCGAGGCCCTGCGGGCGGCCGTGCGCCTCGGCCGCGCGGATATTCTCCTCAGCCGGATCGATCCCCGTGACGGTCGCGCCGAGCCGGGCGATCGGCTCGGCGATCAGCCCGCCGCCGCAGCCGATGTCGAGCACCCGAAGGCCAACGAGCGGCCTCAATCCCTCCGCGCTGAGGCCCAGATGCTTGACTAGCTGGGTGCGGATGAAGCCGAGCCGCGCAGGCCCGAGCTGGTGCAGTGGCCGGAACTTTCCATCCGGGTCCCACCAGGCATCTGCGATCACGGCAAAACGCGCGACCTCGGTCGGATCGAGGGTCCGGGGCGTATCACGGGACAGGGTGGCACACATGACTGGATTCGTCTGTTGGCAGACCCTCTTGTCAAGCCGCGAGCCTCTTATTGCGGGACCCCTCCGATCCCGTTAAGAGTACGCGCCAAATGCGGAAAGCATCGCGTTGAGTTGTGGGGCCGCCAGGGGCGATCCGGCACGCAGCGGCGGTTGTTGCGTGCAATGCGATGCCAGGGCGGGTGCTGAAATGGCAGTCGTGGTGATGAAGTTCGGCGGCACCTCCGTCGCCAACATAGACCGCATCCGCAATGTCGCGCGGCACGTCAAGCGCGAATGCGACGCCGGCAACAAGGTCGCAGTCGTGGTCTCGGCGATGGCCGGCGCCACCAACCAGCTTGTCGCCTGGGTGCGCGACGCTTCTCTCCTGCACGATGCCCGCGAGTACGACGCGGTCGTCGCTTCCGGCGAGCAGGTGACCTCCGGTCTGCTGGCGATCGTGCTGCAGACGATGGGGCTGACCGCCCGGTCGTGGCAGGGCTGGCAGATCCCGATCCTGACTGACGCCGCTCACGGCGCCGCGCGCATCATCGGCATCTCCGCCGGCAACATCCGCGAGCGCCTCGACCAGGGCGAGGTTGCCGTCATCGCCGGCTTCCAGGGGTTGGAGAAGGAACGCAACCGCATCTCCACGCTCGGTCGCGGCGGCTCCGACACCAGCGCCGTCGCCATGGCGGTGGCACTCGATGCCGACGTCTGCGACATCTACACCGACGTCGACGGCGTCTACACCACCGACCCGCGCATCGTCCCGAAGGCCCGCCGCCTACCGAAGATCTCCTACGAGGAGATGCTCGAGATGGCGTCGCTCGGATCGAAGGTGCTGCAGACACGCTCCGTGCAGCTCGCCATGGTGCATGGCATGCGGCTGCGTGTGCTGTCGAGCTTCCTGGCGCCCGACGCGATGCAGCCGGTCCGCTCGGCACAGAACCTGGAAGACATCGGCACCATCGTTTGCGACGAGGACGAAATCGTGGAGAGCCAGATCGTCAGCGGCATCGCCTACGCCAAGGACGAAGCCAAGATCACCATCCTGAAGGTCGCCGACAAGCCAGGTGTCGCCGCGCGCGTGTTTGGACCGTTGGCCGACGCCAACATCAACGTCGACATGATCGTCCAGAACGTCACCCCGGACGGCAGGCACACCGACATGACCTTCACGGTCCAGGCCTCCGAGCTTGCGCGCACGCTCGAAGTCCTGAAGACCGCCAAGAGCGATATCGGCTATTTCGACGTCAACAGCTCGGCCGACGTCTGCAAGGTATCGGTCATCGGCGTCGGCATGCGCAGCCACGCCGGCGTCGCCGCCATGATGTTCAAGGCACTCGCGGAGAAGGGCATAAACATCCTCGCGATCTCGACCTCGGAGATCAAGATCAGCGTGCTTATCGACGCGGCCTACGCCGAGCTTGCCGTGCGCACGCTGCATGCGCTTTATGGACTTGACAAGGATTGATGGGACTCTTGTCCCGAACGCCTGAGGGCTGCGCCCCGCCGTGAGCGACGGCTTGCCGGGGCCACTAGAGAGAAACGGCAGTCGCCCATGCAGACGAGACGTGGGGACGACCCGCGTGCCGCACCGACCGAGCCCGCGCTGCGCGTCATCATGCGCCGCCTGCGCGAGATCATGGCCGAGCCCGATGCCGGCCAGGCACGGCTCGACAAGATCGTGCGCCAGATCGCCGGCCTGATGGTGGCCGAGGTCGGCTCGATCTACATCAAGCGCCAGGACGGATCGCTCGAGCTGTTCGCCACCGAGGGCCTGAACCCGGAGGCTGTCCACAACACCCGCCTGAAGCGCGGCGAGGGACTGGTCGGCCGCTGCGCGGAGCTGGGCGTCCCGGTCAACGAGCCGGACGCGCAAAACCACCCGGCATTCTCCTACCGCCCCGAGACCGGCGAGGAGATCTACCACTCGCTGCTGGCGGTGCCGATCCAGAGAAGCGGCATTCTGCTCGGCGTGCTGGTCGTCCAGAACCGCACCCCCCGAATCTACTCGGAGGAGGATGTGGAGGTGCTGCAAGCGACGGCGATGGTCATCGCCGAGCACCTGGTCTCCGGCGCGGTCGCCGGCACCGGCACCGACGCCGATCTTTCCAGATCGCTGTCGACGGTGGTCAAGGGCGAGCCGATCTCCGAGGGCATCGCGCTCGGCCACATCGTGCTGCACGAGCCGCGCGTCGTCGTCACCGAGCTGCTTGCCGAGAACCCCGAGCGCGAGCTCGAGCGCCTCGGGGCGGGCTTGACCCGGCTCGGCGAGACGCTCGACGAGATGTTCCGGCACGAGACGCTGTCGAAGGCCGGCGCCCACCACGACGTGCTCGAAGCCTACCGCATGTTCGCCAAGGACAAGGGCTGGATGCAGCGCATCCGCGACTCCGTCAAGGAGGGCCTGACGGCCGAGGCCGCGGTCGAGCGCGTCCACAACCTGACGCGCGCCGGCATGCTGCGCCAAAACGACCCCTTCTGGCGCGAGCGGCTGCGCGATCTCGACGACTTGTCCGACCGCCTGCTGCGCATCCTGGCCGGCCGCACCAGCGCCGCCAAGGACTCGGCCGCGCTGCCGAGCGACACCATCCTCATCGCCCGCACCATGGGTCCGGCCGAGCTGCTCGACTACGACCGCCAGAAGCTCAGGGGCCTGATCATCGAGGACGGCAGCGGCCAGAGCCACGTCGCCATCGTCGCCCGCGCGCTCGGCATCGCCGCCATCGCCCAGGCCGGCGCGCTCATCGAGCGGGTCGCGACCGGCGACGCGGCGATCGTCGATGCGATCTCCGGCGAGATCCACCTGAGGCCCTCGGCCGAGGTGGTGACGGCCTATTCCGACAAGGTCCGCTTCCTTGCACGCCGCCAGCGCCGCTACGAGGCGTTGCGTGAGCTGCCTGCGACGACGAAGGACGGCGCCCGCGTCGAGCTCAACATCAATGCCGGACTGCTGGCCGACCTGCCGCATCTGACGGAGTCCGGTGCCGACGGCATCGGCCTGTTCCGCACCGAGCTGCAGTTCATGATCTCCTCGACGCTTCCGCGGTTCGAGCAGCAGGCGCGCACCTATCGCCAGATCCTCGACGAGGCGGCCGGCAAGCGCGTCGTCTTCCGCGCGCTCGACATCGGCGGCGACAAGGCGCTGCCCTATCTGCGCCATCCGAACGAGGACAACCCTGCGCTCGGCTGGCGGGCCATCCGCATGGCGCTCGACCGGCCGGCGCTGCTCAGGATGCAGATGCGTGCGCTGATCGCCGCCGCCGCCGAGCGCGAGCTCTCCCTGATGCTGCCGATGGTGACGACCGCTGCCGAGATCGCCGGCGCGAAGCGCCTGATCCACCGCGAGCTCGCCATCCAGCGCCAGCGCGGCCGTAAGGCGCCGTCACGGCTGCGCCTCGGCGCCATGATCGAGGTGCCGAGCGTCATCTACGAGCTCGACGCGCTGCTGCCGATGGTCGATTTCGTGTCGGTCGGCAGCAACGACCTGCTGCAGTTCCTGTTCGCCGCCGACCGCGGCAACCCGCGCGTCGCCCACCGCTACGATGGCCTGTCGGTGCCGGCCCTTCGCGCCATGAAGGCGGTCGTTGACGCCTGCGCGCGCTACGGCGTGCCGCTAACGCTCTGCGGCGAGATGGCCGGCCGGCCGCTGGAGGCGATGGCGCTGATCGGCATCGGCTTCCGCTCGCTGTCGATGGCGCCGGCTTCCGTCGGTCCAGTCAAAGCGATGACCCTGTCGCTCAATGCCGGACGGTTGCAGCGGCATATGGCGGAGTGGATGGGCGCCGGAACCGGCAGCCTGCGCGACAAGCTCAAGGAGCTTGCCGAAAGCGAGGGCGTGGAGCTTTAGCCGGCGCCCATCGATTGCCCTAGCCCCTGTCATGCTTTAGAGCGAGCGACCGGGGCGGCACTGCACAGAGAACGCCGCGACCAGACGAACCCTGCTATGAGCACGATTCCCGCTGAAAAACTCGACCGCCTTGTCGGTCGCTGGACCGCCGTCCAGGAGGAGCTGAACCGCGGCGGCGCCAACCAGGCGACCTTCGCCAGGCTGTCGAAGGAGTTCTCCGACCTGAACCCCGTCGTCTCGGCGATTGAGGCGTTGCGGCGCGCCGAGGGTGAGAGGACGGGGCTCGAGGCGATCCTCGCCGATACCGGGTCCGACAAGGAGATGGTGGCACTCGCCGAGGAGGAGCTGGCCGGCCTTGTCCCCCGCATCGCCGACCTCGAGCAGCAGCTCCGTATCATGCTGCTTCCCAAGGATGCGGCCGACGAGCGGAGCGTCATCCTCGAGGTGCGCGCCGGCACCGGCGGCGACGAGGCGGCGCTCTTCGCCGCCGATCTGTTTCGCATGTATTCCCGCTACGCCGACCTCAAAGGCTGGAAGACGGAGATCGTCTCGATCTCCGAGAACGCGCTCGGCGGCTACAAGGAGATCATTGCCTCGATCTCCGGCCAGGGCGTGTTCGCCCGCCTCAAGTTCGAGTCGGGCGTCCACCGCGTCCAGCGCGTGCCGGTGACTGAGGCGAGCGGCCGCATCCATACCTCCGCCGCCACCGTCGCCGTCCTGCCCGAGGCCGAGGAGGTCGACCTCGACATCCGCCCCGACGACATCCGCATCGACACCATGCGTGCCGGCGGCGCCGGCGGCCAGCACGTCAACAAGACCGAATCCGCCGTCAGGATCACCCACCTGCCGACCGGCATCATCGTCGTCTCCGCCGAGAAGTCGCAGCACCAGAACCGCCGTCTCGCCATGCAGGTGCTGCGCTCGCGCCTCTACGAGCTGGAGCGCCAGCGCGCCGCCGACGAGCGCGCCGCCCAGCGCAAAGGCCAGGTCGGCACGGGAGACCGCTCGCAGCGCATCCGCACCTACAATTTCCCGCAAGGGCGCGTCACCGACCACCGCATCAACCTGACGCTGCACAAGCTGCCGCAGATGCTCGAAGGCAGCGCGCTCGACGAGCTGATCGACACCCTCGTCACCGACCACCAGGCGACCCAGCTCGCCGCCATGAGCGATATCGATGCCGCATGAGCCGCCGGCAACGATCGGCGAGGCGGTGCTGCACGCAACCCTTGCGCTGCGCGGTGCCGGCATCGACGGCGCCGACCGCGACGCACGCCTGCTTGTCGAGGTGGCTGCCGGCTGCTCAAAGCGCGACCTCGTTGCCGAGCCCGGGCGCCACCTGACCGGCGACGCTGTCGTTCGACTCGCCGCCATGCTGACGCGGCGCGCGGCCCACGAGCCGGTCTCGCGCATCCTCGGCAGCCGCGGCTTCTACGGCCGCGACTTCGCCATCACGCCCGATGTCCTCGACCCGCGCCCGGAGACCGAGATCCTCATCGACGCGGCGCTAAAGATCGCAGCGCGCGAAGGCTGGACCACGTCGCCGATACGCATCCTCGATATCGGAACCGGTTCAGGCTGCCTGCTCGTCACCCTGCTCGCCGAGCTGCCGCAGGCAACAGGCCTCGGCACCGACGTGAGCGACAAGGCGCTCGCCGTCGCCAGGACCAACGCGCGGCAACATGGCGTAGCGGACCGGGCAAGCTGGCGGCAAACGCGCTCGCTGGCCGGCATCGACGGGCGCTTCGACCTCGTTGTGTCCAACCCGCCATACATCCCGTCAGGCGAGGCCGGCCGGCTCGAGCCCGAGGTACGGCTCTACGATCCAAGGCCCTCGCTCGACGGCGGGACCGACGGCCTGGCGGTATACAGGGAGATCTTCGCCGGTATTCATGAACGTATCGGACCCGGCTGGGTTTTGGTCGAGGTCGGCGCCGGACAGGCCCCCTCGGTCATCGACGTGATGGAGGCCGCCCTCCCCTGCGAAAAACTCACGCAGCCCGAGACCTATTGCGATTTGGCCGGTCACACACGATGTGTTGCTTGGAAGGCACTTGTATAGGTCATGCGCGAAAGGCTATTGGCATATCACCCAGTCCGCGCTAACGTGTCTCTAAGGCGGTATTGAAAACGTGTGGGCATGAGGCCGGGGAATATTGCGGCATTGCGCACACGCTCTAGGAAACAGCGAAGCGGTCGTTGCCTTGTCCCGAGAGGGACGCGTGCCCGGCCGCAAGGACGCGAGTAACATCGGTACGTCTCGCTGATGCGCCTTTCCCGTACGGATGGCTGGTAAGCATTCGTAAATGACGAACAGCGGAATTCGGACACGGCTGCCGGCTGCCAGACCTTGGCTGCCGCGCGCCGCTGGGAATGCGAGGTCCGATTGAGGCCCTGACGCTGCTAACACTCTGTGCGCGGACGATTGAGCCGCGCTCCCTAAGGGCTGCGAGAAGTTCAACAACTGAGAAACGGTAATCCATGAGGCAGGGACAGCAGAACCGCCGCGGCCGCGGCCGCAATCGCAAGGGCGGCGGGGGCGGCGGCCACCACCACAACCCGCTGACGCGCAGCTTCGAGTCGAACGGCCCGGACGTGAAAATCCGCGGCACGCCCGCCCACATCGCCGAGAAATACATCTCGCTCGCCCGCGATGCCCAGGCGTCCGGCGACCCGGTGCTCGCCGAGAGCTATCTCCAGTACGCCGAGCACTACAACCGCATCATCATGAGCTACCGCGAGCAGCAGATGCAGCAGGGCGGCGGTGACATGATGAACGGCGGCGGGCGCTTCCGTCCGATGCACGGCGCCGAGCCGATCGACAGCTCCGATGACTTCGGTGATGACGACGGCGAGGAGATTTCGATCGACGGCCAACCCCAGATCCGCGGACAGGAGCCGCAGCCGCGCGCGCTCGATCCCCAGCCCCAACCCCAGCCGCACCAGCACTATCCGCGCGGCGATGACCGTCCGCAGCGGGATGACCGCCCGCAGCGGATCGACGGCCGCCCGCACCGCGAGCGTTTCGGCGACCAGCACCAACGCCCGCCGGTCGAGCGCCCCGAGCGCATCGACCGCGCGCCGGACGTGGCTCCTGCGGATCAGGCCGCCCAGCAGCAGCCCCGTGGCGACCAGCAGCCGCGCCGCCGGGATCGGATGGCAGAGTCCCACGAGCAGCCGGAGTTCTTGCGCCGGCCGGTTCGCCGCCCGCGTCGCGATGGCGCCCCGCGGCCGCAGAACGGCAGCGGCGAGCATGATGGCCCGGCCTCGAAGGACGACGACCCGATCGACAAGACACCGGCCTGACGACGTCGCGCCGAGCGGATGCCTGGTTCAGACCGGCGCGATGGCGTCGCCGACGCTGACGCTGCCGCCTGACACCACCTTGGCATAAATCCCGAAGTCGGCGTGCCCCCACGTGCGCTGCAGCAGCGCCGGGACCGTCATGTCGCGTTGAGCAGTGACCGGATCGACGTTGGTCGCCTCGCAGCGGCCCGTGCGTCGGAAGCCCTCCACCTCGATGCCGCCGATCCGCACCCGCTGCCCGAGCCATT
This sequence comes from Hyphomicrobiaceae bacterium, assembly GCA_044867545.1. GTDB lineage: Bacteria > Pseudomonadota > Alphaproteobacteria > Rhizobiales > Hyphomicrobiaceae > DATLZB01. The sequence continues at coordinate 7,929 of JBIOVC010000547.1, forward strand.
GGAACTCGGCCCACGGCGGCACTCCATCGACATAGACGTTGCCGCGAAACCTCAGCCGGTCGACCGGCCGCCCCACCACCCGCTCGAGCTCGCGCAGGCTCGCAAGGTTGATGATGTGCAGACACTTCGCCGCCACGTCCGAGAAGCTGTGGCCGGGAGCGCTCAGCACCTTCGGCGGTCCCTTGAGCTCGCCTTGCATATAGGCGGCGAAGAACTGCTCGATGATCTGCCGGCCGACGCTGGTTGAGAGCTCGCCACGCGCCACCTGCTTGCCGGCCCTGAGCAACCCCAGCGTCTGGGTGGCCTCCTCGAACCGGGCCTCGAGGTTCGCCAACCGCTCATTGCGCATCAGCATCAGGAAGTTGATCTTCGGCAGGTGCTTCGGCTGGGCGGGATCGAAACGGCCCGGGCCGTTCTCGATGGCCCAGGCGCGATCGAAGGGAACCGTCTCGCCGGCCCCGATCGTGAAGCCGGCCAGCGATTCGCCGGACAGCCCCTTGACCGGATAACGATAAAGCTCCCTGACGCGCGGCGTCTCGGGCGCGGTCACTGCGGTGCCTTTCGCGGGATATGCACTGTCCACTGAATTTGCCCCCTTTTGCTGCCACGCAGCAACCCCATATCTGCTACGCAGGACGGCGGCGCCTTCCGGGCTGTCGGACCTGCAGAGACTTTGATCCTGACAAGACGGCGCTCCGTCCGTGCCTCATCCGGGCGGTGGAGCGTGCCGAGGAGGGAAACCATGAACTTTGAGAAGTATACCGACCGCGCCAAAGGCTTTGTGCAGTCAGCCCAAGGCCTCGCCGTGCGCGAGAACCACCAGCAATTCGCCCCCGAGCATCTGCTGAAAGTCCTGCTCGACGATGAGGAGGGACTGGCCGCGGGCCTCATCCGCCGTGCCGGCGGCCGGCCCGAGGACGCTCTCGCCGCCGTTGAGCGTGCGCTCGCCCGCCGTCCGAAGGTGTCGGGTAGCGGCGCCGGACAGGTCTACCTGACGCCCGAGCTGGCGCGCGTCTTCGATACCGCCGAGAAGATCGCCGACAAGGCCGGCGACAAGTTCGTCACCGTCGAGCGGCTGCTGCTTGCGCTGGCCATGGACCGCAGCAGCGATGCCGGCCGCATCATTGCCGACGCCGGCGTGACGCCCGAGTCGCTCAACCAGGCCATCAATGACATCCGCAAGGGCCGCACCGCCGACAGCGCCTCGGCCGAGCAGGCCTATGATGCTCTGAAGCGTTACGCCCGCGACCTGACGGCCGCTGCCGCCGAGGGCAAGATCGACCCGGTCATCGGCCGTGACGAGGAGATCCGCCGCACCATCCAGGTCCTCTCCCGCCGCACCAAGAACAATCCCGTCCTGATCGGCGAGCCGGGCGTCGGCAAGACCGCGATCGCGGAAGGGCTCGCCCAGCGCATCATCAAGGGCGATGTACCCGAAAGCCTCAAGGACAAGAAGCTCTTGGCCCTCGACATGGGCGCGCTCATCGCCGGCGCAAAATACCGCGGCGAGTTCGAGGAGCGGCTGAAGGCCGTCCTGCAGGAGGTGCAGGCCGAGGAAGGCCGAATCATCCTCTTCATCGACGAGCTGCACACCATCGTCGGCGCCGGCAAGGCCGAAGGCGCGATGGACGCCGGCAACCTGTTGAAGCCGGCACTCGCCCGCGGCGAGCTGCACTGCGTCGGCGCCACCACTCTCGACGAGTACAGGAAGCACATCGAGAAGGACGCGGCACTTGCCCGACGCTTCCAGCCGGTGTTCATCGCCGAGCCGTCGGTCGAGGACACCATCTCGATCCTGCGCGGCTTGAAGGAGAAGTACGAGCTGCACCACGGCGTGCGCATCACCGACTCCGCGCTGGTCGCCGCCGCCACCCTCTCCAACCGCTACATCTCTGACCGCTTCCTGCCCGACAAGGCGATCGACCTCGTCGACGAGGCGGCGTCCCGCCTCAGGATGCAGGTCGACTCCAAGCCCGAGGAGCTGGATGAGATCGACCGCCGCCTGATCCAGCTCAAGATCGAGCGCGAGGCGCTGAAGAAGGAGCAGGACACCGCCTCCAAGGACCGCTTGAAGCGGCTCGAGAAGGACATCGCCGGCCTCGAGGAGCAGAGCG